>JAGACY010000061.1 GCA_017613855.1 Pseudomonadota bacterium | reverse complement strand
TATCCTGACTCAATATGGAAATAATATTTTATGGTAATCGTCTTGTGTTTTTCACAGTCTGACGAATGCGATGTAGTGGATTGCTGCTGTCAAAAAAAACATAAAATGAGGGCACAAAAAAAAAGCCCGGCATAGCCGGGCTTTGTGAATCCATAAAGGAGTTGCTATTTAATGAGTGAGTAAATCGATAAACCAGAACGACCGCTTGAACTGGCTATCGTATTGTTCTCATAGAAGTCGCAGGTTGAGGATTTGCCATTGCCCTGAGAAATAGCCGTATGGCCGTATATGGCACCCAGTGTGGTCGACGTTTTCTGCCAAGAGAAGATTAAGCCGGGAACTTTAAGTCCTTCCTCAAGTGACACATTGTACAATTGTTTATAAAGACCACTGGCAAGAAGGCCCGGACCAATGGAATTGCCGTTACCGCCGGGATAGAATCCGTGTGTGCGCTCAACTGCCATAGAAACGCCTTTGGCGCACCAGCCTGTGGTTCCTAATTCATTGGCAACTTGTACTGAGTTGTCAGCTAATTTTTGATCGGGAACAGCACCTTCAATATCCGACTTGATTTCGATTCCCATGGCTTCGAGTGTCTTGGAACCGCATTTACCATCGACCTGGAGGCCATGTGCTGCTTGCCATACGGCAATGGCATTGGCAGTCAGTTTGCCGGGATCGCCATCGACGCCGGTACCCACGATTTGCTGAATTTCCATCCATGTCGAAGGAGGATAGCCAGCAGCTTTATTAAACTCAACCGCCGCATCCTCATCGATACTGATTTCAGCAGGATTGACCGTGGTAGTCGGTGCTGCCGGGGCCGCCGGCGTTTCGGTAGTGGTCGGTGCCTCGGTGGTAGTCGGTGCCTCGGTGGTAGTGGGCGTTTCCGGCGCCGGAGCTGCAGTTTCGGTTCCCCAGGTCTGTGAAATGGATGCATACGTTATCGGACCACAAATACCATCGACTTTGAGGCCATGGTTGGACTGCCATACGGCAATCGCATTGGCCGTCAGTTTGCCGGGATCACCATCGACGGATGTACCCACGGTGGCCTGGATCTTCTTCCAGGTCTCGGTCGAATAGTCCTGTGCACGGTTGTAAGCAATGGCTGTTTCGACATCAATATTGATTTGGCCGCTGTCCTGTGACGTGGGAGACTGCGCAGCTTCTGAAGAATTCTGCTGCTGTTGAGTGTTGTCACCGGTGTCTGACACGCCGCCCTTAATGTCATTCTCAATTTCACCGCTCTCGAGTTTGCCTCTCAGGTATGGGCCGGGGCAGCTGGTGTCTGAGAACATATAGTGGGCTGTCAGAGAGCCTGCCGCGGTGCCGTCAAAATGCGGGCTGATACCATGGCGCGAGCAGATGTCCCTGCAAAGCTTGATGACAGATTTGTAGGCCGCATCCGATATTGTCCAGTTGGGCTCACACGAATTGTTGGCGACCTCCATTGTGATCGCTTTCTGGTCATTCGGTGTGCTGCTCGAGGTCCATGCCTGACGTGACTCATCGACACCACCCACGATGGCACCGTCCGATCCGACAAAATAGTTCGCACTCGCTTTGCGGTCACTGTCGCGGAGATAAAGCGCGCAATTCTCTGCACCCATATTGCCGGCCATGTGATGAATCGTTATTTTGCTGACGGATTCGTTTCTTTGGCTGCTCTTTTGAGTGCCATATTCAACCCACGAATTTGCCAGCGACGAACGTTTCGAGCCGACACCAGCCTCAGAGCCTTCTGGAATGCCGCCGGATGACTGCGTTTCACCGCCGCCCGACTGTGATTCGCCGCCCTCGGACTGCGTCTGGCCGCCTGTACTGCTGCTGCTCGCACTCTGAATGGCCGACAACGTCATTGGGCCGCATTTGCCGTCAGCTTCCAGAGAATGCGACTGCTGCCAGCTGTAAATGGCTTTCGCAGTGAGCGGACCCGGATCGCCGTCGGGATCTGTGCCCACAACACTCTGAATCGTCTTCCAGGTCGCTGTCGTGTAACCGCGCCCACGGTTGTATGCGACTGCGCTGCTCACATCAAAATTGTCACCGCCCGATGATGCACCGCCGCTCGGCGTGCTTCCGCCTGTACCGCCAGTGGACGTCTCACCGCCACTGACAATGCCGACTCGGGAGTATTTGGTACCAAGTGCATAAGCTTCTGAAATGGGAACTGCACCGGCAAATACGTCGATGTGATTACCCGTGATGGCACTGCCGCAGTCATCCGCACTCATGACTTTGTCATAACATTCGACATAGACCTGCGAACCATACGGAATGACGCTCTTGTCTACTGCAATTTGCTCATAGGGCTTGGTGATTTCCCGATAGGCACCACCGACGCCGTAGGTATAATTGTAGGTACCGTCGCCGTTTTTGCCGTTGTACATGATGTACTTGCCATTCTCGGCAAGTCCCGTACCCTGCATGGCTACGCCGTACTGGTCATCCAAAAATCCCTGGCGGTACTGCTCATTCAGACCGTTGGCACTCACTTTGGGCGAGTTCTGATGCTTGGGGTCGTTCTCAAGCGCATAAGTATAATGCGTTACCTTGAAATCCTCACCTTCCTTAAGCCATTGTACATTGCTTGGTGCTGGCATGGCGTTTTCTCCTTATGTTTAGTTAACCTTCTCTTAAACACACTACACCTGCATAACATTATATTGGTTTCTATTAATGATCGCTAAGTTTTTTTTAATAAAATGCATTTTTTTTCGCGTGCTATCTCACTGCGTTCGATACGCACTGCGCTCAGGCCTATCTCACTGCGTTCGATACGGCCTTCGAATTTGCCGGAAATTCAGTTTGCTGCTCGTTCCTTTTAAACGCAGATATCGGCAAATCATAAGGCTGTTTACGGCAACTGTGTTGATCGTAGCTTTGAGCTTTGAGCTTTGAGGATATCATCACCAGCTCCAGGGTTTTCAACACTTTCGTCATACAGACCCCAAAATAATAAGGCCGTATTGGCGCAAGCCAATAGGCCGTTTCGCAGTGCGTATGGCGAAAAGCCATAGCACGCGCCCGGAATAAAACATCCATCAGGTATTCATCTTTTTACGTGCAAACCCACCCGCATCCATGTAAAAAGCCATTTCACTGCACGTGATTTGTGTAGTACGATTCGATGGCGTTTCCTTGTAACGCCCCAAAATACTAAAGATTGATATCAGGAATATAAAAATGCTTAGATTTAAAGCGGATGTTGCCATCATCGGCGGCGGAGTCGCGGGGTTGTCTGCGGCGCTCGGACTCATCAATAAACGCGTGATTGTACTGACTAAAGCTGCATTTGGCAGGGGTGGGTCCACGCCGATTGCACAGGGGGGAATTGCCTGTGCGATGGGTAAGGATGATACGCCTGAACTGCATGCTGCCGATACGCTCGTTGCCGGAGATGGGCTTTCTGTCAAGAAATGCGTCGATTTGCTTACGCAGGAAGGACCCGCCTGTATTCGAAAACTCATCGAAGCGGGGGCTCAGTTTGATCGTACCGAGGATGGGGAACTTTCATTCGGGCGTGAAGCGGCACACAGCAGAAGACGTATTTTGCATGCCAATGGTGACAGTACGGGCGCTGAAGTCGAACGCGCTCTCGTCGCAGCCATTAAATGCCGTGAAAATGTTCAAGTGATCGAGAATTGCTATGTTGCCGATTTGCTTCAGACGGATGGTCATGTCTCGGGGGTGTTCGGCATCATTAATGATTCTCATGAAATCATCGAAGTAAGTGCACCTGCGGTGGTGCTTGCATGCGGCGGTATCGGCCGCATCTACCGGTTTACGACGAATCCAGTCGAGTCGGTTGGCGATGGTCTCGCCATTGCCGCCAGGGCCGGTGCCGTGTTGTCTGATGTCGAATTCGTTCAGTTCCACCCGACGGCACTCAATACGACGGTTGACCCGCTTCCTCTGCTGACCGAGGCTTTGCGCGGCGAAGGGGCTGTGCTGCTCGCCAATGGCAAACGCTTTATGCCTGATATCCATAAAGATGCCGAACTTGCCCCCCGCGATGTCGTTGCAAGGGGCATTTGGGCACAACAGCAAAAGGGGCTGCAGGTCATGCTCGATGCAAGGTGCATTGGCGATGAATTCCCGCAAAAATTCCCGACCGTTTTTGGTTTTTGTCAACAGGCAGGCCTCGATCCCGTTCGCGACTTGCTTCCGGTTTCGCCGGCAGCCCATTATCACATGGGCGGCGTCAGCGTCGATGAAAATGGCCGTACCACTTGCCCGGGATTATGGGCTTGTGGTGAGGTTTCGGCAACCGGCGTTCATGGTGCCAACCGACTTGCCAGCAACTCGCTGCTCGAAGGAATTGTCTTTGGAGCGCGCGTGAGCCAGGATATCCTCGAACAAATCAACTGGAATCTGGATAATCGCGTTGAAAATCGCACCTATTTTGCACGGCCGACCTTTGTGACCCAGGAAGAAGCTCAATATGCCGATTTGTTGCGCCAGACCATGTGGTCTGACGTCGGCCTCGTCCGAAGCGAAGACAGCATGCGCCATGCATTGGGTATTCTCGATGATATCGTCTGGAAACACCCGCAGTCACTCATGCTTTGCAACATGATCGATACTGCAAGGATTATCACTCAGGCTGCGCGGGAACGCAAAGAAAGCAGGGGAGGTCACTATCGAACCGATTTCCCGGAGCATGCCGAACACTCAGAGAGACATCCTTTTGTGTATACAGGGAACGGGCCCTGGCTCTGATTCACAATGAGTATTGATTGTCCTTGCTGCTCTGCCAAGGGCGCTTGCGATGTTTCTTAAATGAGTGTGTTTGCTATGTTTTTTAAGAAAATCATTAAAGAAATCTTTACTGCGATAAAAAAGTTCTTTGATAAGTACAAATACCGTGTGGCAAGCAACAAGTGGCTGACGATTGCTGCGGTGACTTTCGAAGTGCTCATGCTGATTGGGGTCATTCTTCTGGGGGATTCGCTCGCCAAGAATTACTTCGAACTGCCCACACCATTGGCACAGCATGTTCCGCTCAATTGGGCGCTCATTGCGGTACTGGTGATTCAGTATTGTATTGTATTTACCGAGCTCGTCGCCCGATATCGGGATGAGCAGAAGGGGATAACCATTCCTATTGCACTGCTCCCGGGAGGCATACTGCTCAGGGCTGGCATTATGTTTGTTTTGGCCTCTTTGGTTATCGCATTTAAACTGCTGGTTTACTTTGTTGCCGTTCTGCTTGCGTTTGTTTTTCAAATCCTGCAGATTGACAGATTCAGGGGACCGGCGTTTTTTATCGATTTCCTTACAGATGAAACGGATGCCGTGCTCGAATCAGCGGAATATGTGGTTAATACTATTTATAATTTATTATATTTCCATAAGATTAACGCCAATTCCAGTGTCTTTACTTCTATCTTTAATGGCTCACTCAGCTTTTGGTGCATCAATCACTGAGTAAACAATTGATAATTGATA
>JAGACY010000060.1 GCA_017613855.1 Pseudomonadota bacterium | reverse complement strand
GCTGTTTGTTTTGGGAGGATGCAGTGATAAAGAGGATGGACCATCCGCTGAGTTGATCAAACTGTGTCACGATAACATCGACAATGACGGCGACCTCGAGACAGACTGTGATGATGATGATTGTCTGGCTGCCTGCAACGATGACGATGATCCGGACTGGAGCGTTCCCGGCGCATTCTGCAAAGCATCCGAGCTGGGCATGATTCCCAATGCGTCCACGCCCAAAGATCAGGGGCACAATTTCTTTGTATTAAAAACGTTTATCGAAGAGGGCGGCAATGAAAAATGTACCAATCTCGAGGTAGATGGTGTCTATCCCATCATGCCAGTCCGCAAGGACGGGGATGAAAAAGCCACCGGTTATATCCATAATTTTATAGCACTCAATCGTATGGTTCACATCAAGGGCAGCCCGGTGCCTAAGAACAGTAAAGAAAAAGGCGGAACTTTCGATTTTGGTGATTATAAAGGCGGATTCAAACTCAGGCCGGACGGCGGCATTGTCATGGAAAACATGAAGCTTTCGAGCAATGGCATGTCTTCATCCTATACATTTTTTGATGCCTGTGAATATGCCAATAAATATCACGGAACAGCCGACAGAATCATGTTTCGCGACTGTGAATTCAATATTCATACATTGTTCAGGATAAGGGGTGTTATTAGAAATTATAATGACAGCACGGAACTCAATGAAAATGCACCAACGATGCCCTATCAGTTTGGTTCGATCATCAAACTGAGCGAAATTGCCGAAAAAAGCACGCGCATTAAACGAATTTCCGTTAAGAATTGTCATGGCAGATTCGTCGGTCGCCTAATGGATATGGCAGTTCTGAACAAATATGAAATTGTAGGCAATCACATTTCACTGCCGTGTACCGACAGTCTGTGTCTTGCCTTTGAGTGGTCTACGAGCAATGAAATCAACGATTTGAATGAGAATGGCGAGACAGGACTCTCCAATGCCATTCAGTTCCAGGGGAATTCACACGCCATTGTAAAGAATAATACGATAACAGGCCCCGATGGTTTGTATTTAAGGAATACCTATTATTCGGGCGGCGTATTGTACGAAACCAAACGCGTCAATTACGAAGGGAACCATATCGAGAATTTTTTAATTCGTTCGACCGTAGTCATCGATGATAAAACGGGAGAGCCAATGCGCGACAAAGATGGGAACCTGATCGATGAAGAAGGCAATATTCTCAGTCCCGAAAGTGTCCCCGTCTATGATGCTTATCTTTCCTCAACCCAGGTCGTTGCGCGCAATAACACCATCAAAAATGTGATTGGATTCCCCAGCTATTACACAATTGAGAATTACCATGAGCTGATGAAATCCAAGAGTGCACCGGCATCCGGTCTGCCCAAAATTCGTTGGTACGAGAACAATACCTTCGAAATCGATGAAAAACTCATCGACAAATATGCCAAGATTTTACTGGATGGCGGGACATTTGAGGACGGGACATCCGTCAAACCCATGTATCTCAATGACAACGGCACCAAGCGCAAGCTCAATGAAGCCGAGCGTGAAGCCTATATCCGCGATCTCAAGACATGGTATATGTTTCATGAAACCAATATTTACGATGCCGAATCGATTAACATCAGCAACAATACCATTCACATGCCGGGGTTGTATTTGTATGGTGCCTCACTGTTCTCGACGCGCAAATTTACAGCAAACGGCAATCATATAACTGCCAAATATATCAATGCATTCTCAGGAACACAGCATATTTTCGGCGTATTTCCCTATAAATATAAAAGCTCACAATCTTGGGCATACAAAACACAAAATGACACGCTCAATCCCACGATCGAAGTCACCGGCAATGAAATCGCGCTTTCGGATCAATTTCTGGAAGTCACCCGGGATAATTATATTCCGAAAAATCTGGATGCACTGCCATCGAATTCTGCCGTTTTACTCGAAATCAGAAAAAGCACAGATCCCGCCTATATCGGGGATGACGGTGAAGTTCATCCTGTCGAATTCAAATATGACCAGGTTACCTATCAAGACAATGTCGGCAAAGATGGTTTAAATCTGATTTGGTGCGAGGGATCCGGCGCAAAGAGCGCGACATGCTATCAATAATGCGGAATGCGGAATGCGGAATTGTGACGCAGTGTCATGACGGAAAAAATGAGCAAATCAAACAACAATATTCGGCAGATACCGAGCCGAGAAATTGCATGGGCCATGTCCCATGACGAATGGCTGAAATCGGCATGGAATGAAGCATGTGCCGGCATTACAAATGCGCCAACGCGCGTCATTTCCTGTGAAAATGGCGTTTGGAAAGTGGCATGTGACACACTTGCAGACGCTGCGCATTTGCTCAATCATCCGAAAGTCATTGCGCGCATTGGCCAGTTGGGGATGGTACGCCCCCTGCCCATGATTCGTTCGATTCGGCCGGTTTTACCTAAAACCATGACATCACCAGGGTTCATGTTTACTCAAATCCCCATACGAGAGATGCCCGACAAATACTGGCATGAACTCGTTTGGCGCATGTCTGTCGATGAAACAACGGCTGAGACAACGACGATTGTTGCGATTCAGAATGGGGTCTGGCGCATCCGATGTGATTCTCAACATGCCTGGAAAGAACTTCAAAACCCCGCGCCAATTATGAAAAAAGTCGCTTTTTTGGCGCAAGTGAGACCGGTGCAGGATTTGAAGAGACTGGAGCTTTTACTTGGGAATATGTGAATTAATGGTAATTATTTAGCCGGGGCTCTGCCCCGGACCCCGCCAAGGGGCTTTCAATTCGCAATTCGCAATGCGCAATTGTATGGCAATCTCGGAGGGTTTTGATAAAATATCGTATTTGTGCCTATGACCAGGCATGATGCACGATTAAAAGTGACATTCCCAGAATACTTTGTGAATAAGAATTGCAAAAATGCCAAAAGCCAAAAGAAAACTTGCAAAAAATCATGCAGAAACAGCAGCACAGGAAAGTGCAGAAACCGTAAAAGCGCCGTCCTTGCCTGCATTCTCAAAGAATCTGAAAGCCGTCTGTATTGACGAAGAGATCGGCGGTATCGCCGATTGGGTGCGGATATCCCCTACAACTTCGATGCGGGTGAAGCGATTTTTCATTTCTTTTTTTGAGGCATTTATCATAGCTCTCATTGTACTCGCCATCTTTTATCTGCCCGATTTTATTGCCGATTATTCGCGCAGAAGTGAGGAGTTCCTTAAATTTTTCGGGAATTTCCTGCTTGCGGCAGGCGGTATTATTTCGGTCTGTGCAGCCATTTCGACGTTGCTGCGCGATATTGTGATTTATGTCAGCCCGAGTAAGAAGTGCATCTATCAGGGCGTTCGTATGACCCCAAAGCATGCAGAAGAAGCCATTGCACTCAGTACGATAGACAGTCTTGCGATTGAACCTCCTGGATTTTTAAAGCGTTCGCGCTTATTGGCGAATATCAATGATTCGATGGCTGTGCTGGGTGAAACCCTTGGAGATAATCAGGATTTAGTCGTTCTTTTGCAGTGGCTCAAGGAGATTCAATAAAATCGAATGGCGAGCGTATTGTGGCCAAGGCCACAATAGCGAGTCCGCGCAAGGCGTATTGGCGAAGCCAATAGCCGCGCATAAAAACATTCTATTCTTCTATTCGCCAAAAATTTGTGTATATACACAGGAGTCAATGCGATGATGTGTTGACGGTTAAAGGGCGGTTGCCAGCGTGGATAATAAAGAGCAGCACAATACAGCAGAATCAGCGCAAAGCACGATCACTTTGGATGCGTCGGAACTCAAGCAATCCGTTCAGACAGAGGCGGATACCAGTACAGACACCGACATGACGCCAAAGGAGCTGATGCAGGCGCTGCAAACTGAAGCGGCGCGGGACGAAGCCGGATCTGAGTCATCGGATCCGTCGGAGAAATTGCGCGGCGAAACGGATACAACGCTCGAAATCGACTTATCCGACCCAACGGGATACGAACTGCTGCTGGATGAAGACAAGCCCGCAGAAACACGCCGCGATGAGCAAATTCGTGATGCTCACAAAACCATTTTGGAAATGGATTTGCGGCATCAAAAAGGTGTGGAAGTCTTTGGTGAGCGCGTTCGTGTTCCGGGGCGTGTGGCGCTCTGGCCCGTTACCCTGCTTCAGATTCTCTTTAATGTCATTGGATTTTCGTTCGGATTGATTCATTTTTCGATTATTTCGCCAAACTACCTGCTGGCTCTGTTTGTCATTGCAGGGATTTTGTTCGCACAAACGGTCATCTATCACACTTCCTACCGCACCATGAGAAGGTTTATGATGGTCGTGACGGTTTTAGGCACATTGGGCATTATGGCCTTTGTGGGATGGGCTTATTACGATTTGCTCGTCAATCCGCCATTTCCAGAGAAGCCCAGATTTCTGCTTGGTGTGTCATTTGTGGGATTTTCGCTCAATGTATTTCTGATGTTCCTGCATTTCGTGTTTTTAGGTCACGGATATCACTGGATTGAAATCAAAGTGAAGGCGATTCAACCAGAAAGAGAAGTTCCAACAAGAATTATGAAAAAAGTTCAAAACGAAGGTTAAAGAAATCATTCGACACCGGAGGGATATATGAGAAACGCACTATTCATAACATCGTTCATCTCAGTATTGCTATTGACAGGATGTGCAGATACCCCCACCTTCCCAAGCTATTATATAGATGGGGATACAACCAGTCCTTCGGAAAAACCGCAAAAAGAAAAACCTGTCGATCCGGACCCAACGGATCCAACCCCAACCGATCCAACCCCAACCGATCCAGGGCCGACCGATCCAGGGCCAACCGATCCGGGCCCAACCGAGCCAGATCCTACTGATCCGGACCCCATTCCGTTTTGTTCAGATACTTGCGAAGGCACATCCGAATGTGTGGATAACAATCATGTCCGATACTGCAAAGACACCAATGATGATGGATGCAAGGAATGGACGGATGCAACTCTCTGCCCCGAAGGCACTCAATGTCAGGGGATGGCCTGTATACAGCAGGCTCCGACATGTGCCAATACTTGTGATATTGATGCAGAATGCGTCAGTGACACCTCATTCAGAACATGTCATGATTCCGATGGGGATGGCTGCAAAGAATGGTCACAAGCGATTCCTTGTCAGGAGGGTGCCAAGTGCACCAACGGTATTTGCCAGATTCCAGAACAGACATGTACCAATGCATGCAACAATGTTGGCGATAAACAATGCCAGGGAGATTCCATACAGACATGCGGCGATTACAATGGAGACAATTGTCTGGAATGGGGTAAGGACGAGAAATGCGAGTATGGCTGTGACTCGGGGCATTGCAAAGACTGGAGCGTGGATTGTACGGGACTGCCCATTTGTCCGATCCCAATCACCAGTCACCATCAAACCATTCATGGCGATACCTCGAAGAGTACGAATGTCATTTCGGAATACCCATCATGTCATGATTTTAACAAAGATGGCGTCGCCAACGAGTCGGGACCGGAGGATTACTATGTCATCAAAGTCGATGAGCCAGGGTATCTGGCTGTTGGCGTTTCGGATGGCGACAAAGTCGATGTCGATGTACATATTTTAAAATCACTGGACGCGAATAGCTGTGTTGCCAGAAGTGACAAAGGAACAGGCTATTATCTGGAACCCGGCACCTATTATATCAGTGCTGATACGTATGGCGCCCCCAAGAATGCCGGTGAATATACACTGCAAGTAACATTTATCCCCTCCTCGAGCAAATGCGGCATGAAGACGAGTGTGATGGACAGGCGCAAATCATGCGGGGATGTCAACATGCCTGCAGCAGGTCCTGTTGCGACCGAAGCGCATCTCGTCACGGATCATGATCGCGAACTGTACGACAATGGTTCGACCTGGTGGCCCTCGACCCAAACCGATCACATCGATACTCACAAAGCCTATACCGATGAATTATTTGGCGCAGGTACCAGCAGCGGTGACAAATGGTGCCCGGCAGAAGGCGGCAATATCGGATCGGGCAGTTCCGGCAAATTTGTTCCTGCCGATGCGGAAGCCTGGTACATTAACATGAACTGGGAAAGTGTAACCAAGCCTAAGAAAGGCACGAAATACCTCGTGATTGATCCTGTATCGGGCAAAACGGTCGTAGCCGCAGCGGGGTATGAAACCGGCCCAGGTTCTTGTGACCGCATGGGGGGAGCCGTTTATGAGATTCGCAAATATACCAATACGAGCCATGGAGATCCGATGGTATTTGGTGAGTTGAACAATCAGGATTTCAAATTCGGCCCGATTGATTGTTTTGCGGAATAATCCCCTCAGGTGGTGTCATTTTAGATTTGACACATTCTTGCGATGAGAATGTGCCAATCTCCTTTGAACAAAGACAAATTATAAAATGACGAATTTTTTCAGCAATGCGTTCGACTTTCTGACGAAAGGCGGCGTACTTATGATTTTTATTATCCTGTGTTCGATAGCCGCAATCGGCTTTTTTATCGAGCGCTGGATTGCATTAAAAAGTGCCAAAAAGCACCTCGAACAGCTCAAATCGCCCCTTTTGGATGCCATCAAGGAGTCGCAGTTTGAGCGCGCCCTGACCTTATGCGATTCTCATCCCTGTGCACTTTCCGAATTGGCTAAATGCGTGATACAGCATCGTCATTTAAAGCGCGAATCCATTCAGGAAGCTGTTCAGGATGAATCCAAACGTCAATTTGCCATTCTCAATCGTTTTATTCCGGCCATAGGAATTATCGCAAGTATCTCTCCAATGCTCGGTCTTTTGGGAACCGTAACCGGTATGATCCAGGTGTTCAGCAGTCTTGCAGATGAGTATGCTGCCGGTGCACATGCCAACCCGGGCATGCTGGCGGGAGGTATCTGGGAAGCCCTGTTGACGACGGCAGCTGGTTTGTGTGTTGCCATTCCCGCTTATTTGCTGCACCGCTGGCTTGATTCCAAACTCGATACCATCTTTCTCGATCTCGAGGCAGTCACCACTCAAATTGTCGATTTGATTGCACCGCCTCCCAGTGCAAAAGAAGAAACTCCATGAATTTTGCACGCCCTCAGCCCAGATATAAAGCGAGTTTGGACATTACCCCGCTCATTGACGTGGTATTCCTGCTGCTCGTCTTTTTGCTTTTGACCATGACATTTACGGAGGATCGCCCCGAAATCGAAGAAGCGATCATCAACATTGAACTGGCCAAATCCTCGACGACACAAGACCCGACGCCAACGGATGCGATTACGCTGCTCATTGATGAGAAGGGGTCGCTCTATCAGGCAGATGAAGCCATTCCCAAAACCCGGGATGAACTCAAACTCTACTTGGCTGAACAACTTGTATCCAAACCCAAACTCAGTGTGAATGTCAAAGCCGATCATCGGGCAAAACATGGGCAAGTCATCGATGCACTCGACATGCTCAAAGAACTCGGCATTCAACACGTCCACCTCGTCATCGAAAAACAAAAACAATGAAAGATCAGAATAAAATCATCGAATCCGCTGTAGCTCAGCTTCTCAAATCCTACGAAGACATGCCGGAACTGACCAATCTTCAGGATTTTCCGCTGCCCACGCGCGAATGTGTCACCGAGATTACCCACAATCTCGAGAGCATTCTCTTTCCCGGCCTTGTAGACTGCGTCGAATATCAACCGGGTCTTCAATACATTCTGGCCAACAAACTCGTCGAAACCTATACCTCGCTTCGTACTTTGATTATCAAGTGTCTGCAGTATGCCAAGCATTGCGGCACATCGCGCATTTCTCTCGAGGTCAGCGGCAAGAGTTCAGAAACCCAGGCAGAAGAAATCATAGAGCATTTCTTTGGGAAACTGCCCTATATTCGCGAAATGCTCAAAGACGACGTGATTGCAGCCTACAAAGGTGACCCAGCCGCCAAAAGTTATGGTGAAATCATCTTATCTTATCCGGGCGTACGTGCACTCGCCATTCACCGTTTGGCGCATGAACTCTTGCTTTTGGGCGTTCCCATTCTCCCTCGTATGATGAGCGAGTATGTTCACAACCGCACAGGCATTGACATTCACCCGGGTGCACGGATTGGCCGCAGTCTGTTTATCGACCACGGTACCGGCGTGGTCATTGGTGAAACGAGCGTCATCGGCAACCATGTCAAGATTTATCAGGGCGTGACACTGGGCGCGCTGAGCATTCCCGATCCCGAAAAAGAATCCGTAACCGCCAAACGTCATCCCACTATCGAAGATAATGTTACCATTTACGCAGGTGCGAGTATTTTGGGGGGGAATACTATCGTCGGCGCAGGCAGCATCATCGGATCCAATGTCTGGCTCACGCATTCGGTCGCACCTGATACAAAAGTTTTATATAAACAATCGGATCAAAATGTACGATTTCTGGACAACAGCAAAAAGATACAAACGCAGCCGTTATCCATCGAATTCTATATATAATTTTCGGTTGTGCTGAATCAGCGTGGATATAGCTTATAGCTTGTAGCTTATAG
>JAGACY010000059.1 GCA_017613855.1 Pseudomonadota bacterium | reverse complement strand
CTATTTCATCTTTATGTTTTTTTACAATTCTATAGACGGAATCATATTTTTTTTCCTGATTCGATGCATAGGTAATGCTGTCGGGCATGGCATAGATATTGACGAGAGGCTGTGCCAGAAACCCTACTTTAAAATCGTGCGCCGCCTGGAGGGCAAAATCCTTATCCTGTGATTTATGCAGTGCTTCATCAAACCCGACTTTTTCGAGCACCTTTCTTTTGCACAGGAATTTCTGAGTCGAGACGGGAAAATCGGTCATGAGTACATGGTACCAGTCGCGATCAGGCTCGTTTCCATAGCGTTCCAGCGGGGAAAGAATACTTCTGCCATCCAGAAGGATGAGATTTCCCCGGCAAAAAGAAAAATCATATTCTCCGGACTGCATAAAGGCGATTTGCTTTTCCAATTTTTCTGGCAGCCATTCGTCATCGCTGTCCTGAAAGGCGATCCATTCACCGCGTGCATGTGAAGCACCGATATTACGAGCCCTGCATGCACCGCCATTCTGTTCGAGCACCATGACATGCAGTCTCTCATCCGAAATGGAATTCAGGACTTCGACGGTTTTATCCTTGCTGCAATCATCGACGACAATGACTTCGAGATTTTTGTACGTCTGATTCAGTACGCTCTGTACTGCCCTCAGGATAGTGTTTTCCCGATTGTATGAGGGAATAATGACCGACACCAGCCCCTCGATACATTCATTTTTAAACTGAATGCCGGGATTTTTCGATGAATCCATGGGATCTCCTTATCCATTTCCCATAAATTCGGGCATTGTAGCAGAGTTCGCGTGTTCGATGCCGCTGCGTCTGAGAACAGTCCAAACCGTTTTTAAAAGAATTTTGAAATCGAGCCAGCACGAAGCATTTTCGACATACCAGACGTCGTAATCGAATTTTTCCTGCCAGGAGAGTGCATTGCGGCCATTGACCTGAGCCCACCCAGTCACCCCGGGTTTTGCCCACTGCCGTTTGATTTGATGTTCATTATATCGGGCAAGATAAGACATCAGGAGGGGCCTTGGGCCCACAAGGCTCATATCCCCTTTGAGGACGTTCAAAAGCGTTGGGAGCTCATCGAGCGATAATGCGCGAATTTTTTTGCCGAACGACGAAAGGCGCTCCCCATCGTGAGATGCATCTGTTCCTTCGGGAGCATTGGCCATCGAACGGAATTTGAGCAATTCAAAGGGTTTGCCGTCTAGCCCCGGGCGCGTTTGTTTAAAGAGAATGGGACTGCCCAAATTGAGTTTAACTGCGACAGCAGTTCCGAGCATGACCGGCCAGATGACACTGAGCCCGACCAAAACAGCCGCAACATCAAAAGCACGCTTTACGGCATGATATCGCTTTGCACCAAGGGCTTCACCGCCTAAATCCACTACTTTTTCGACACAATCCGACCACCAGTCCACGAGGACATCGAGATCATTGGCCAAAGCAGCCGACCAAACTTTTCTCATCCATGTAGACTCGAATTGATCCGTTAGCCAGTCTTCCAGCAGCAGCTGCATGGCCGTTTCGAGTCCTTCAATATCACCGGGTTCGACGACAATGCCGCATGCATTATCCACGACCAGATGTGCCACATCCGATTTTTCGGGTGCCACAATCAAAGGAATGCATTTTGCGGCAAGAGCGCTGTAAACCTTGCTGGGGACGCTCGTAGCCCATGCACGCTGCGTCAATGTTGCCAAAGCGACATCCGTCCTGCTCAGGAGCTCTGCCCAGGCTTTATCGGGCTGCGGTCCAATGAATCTGACATAATCCCCACAATCCTGCCAGGCCTCTCTCAATCTGCTTTCACCTGCCCCGGAGGCAGCAATGACAAAGCCGACCTTATCGCGCTGTGTCTCATCGAGCGCCGCAATAAACGCAGGGACAGCTTTTTCAAGTGTCTCGACATCGTGCATGAGCCCCATGTTTCCGACGTATGAAAAGATGCACCGCCCCTCCATCCAGCGCGACAACTCAGAATCCAGCACATGATCAATGGCATTGAATTCCGAAACATTGGCACCGGTTGGAATGACCCAGGTATTGGGATTGGTGCCATATCTGGATTCCGCAGATTCCTTGAGGACTTCACCAATATAGACGATGCCATCGGCATGCGCGACCATCCAGCGATTGGCTGCCGACATGAGCCCAAAGAGCCATTTCTTTTCAACACCGGCAACTTCGAGTGCATCCGGATACATATCATACATCAGTGCTACGACGCTGCAGCGATGCAGAAAACGGGTTGCAACCATGAAATGCGGCAAAAAGAAGGGATTGGTCGATGTAATCAGAACTGGTTTTTCAAGCGGTTTTGCCACGAACGATGCCTTTAAAGCATGCGCCAGCGTCATAAGCGGAAATGCTCCAAAGCTCAGTCCTCGTGCCAATAATCGCCCCCATTTGCCTTTCGAAAACAATGAACGCCATTGTTCGGGCGTGAAAGCAAAAACCTCCTGCGCACGGTATGTTCGATTTTGAATGACCGACACCATACGGGCTAGCGGCCCGCCCCCCACAGATGAAAATGTCTTTATAATCGGTTTAAAATGCATTCATCATCTCCTTCTATATTCCCCTTTCCCAGCCGATATACTTTTTGAGGGAGGCAAATTTCATACAAGTAACCATCTTCACGATTGGTGAACTATGTTAAACCGCCACAACGATGTTTTTCATCTGTTCATCCGTCAGCCTTAATTCATGGGTACCAATATGAATGATAACGCCCTCTGCTGTAGTCAGAGTCTTGGTTATCACCACATTCGGCAAAATCCCCATATCGAGGATGGCCTGTCTGTGCGCACCTTTAGCCCGAATTTGTTTTACAGTCACAGACGAATGATCTGGTACTTCATAGAGTGTCGATAAAGCAGCATATTCGGCACGTCCTTGTTCACTGCATGATTTATCGCACATGCCAGACATGAACCTGGGACAAACAGAAATCGATTCAAAAAACCGAACAAAGCGATCCATCCCTTCGTCCGAAAGTGCATGTTCAAGGCCACATGCTTCTTCTTTTGCGTTTTCTTCAGGCATCCCCAAAATATCATGAAAGAATTGAAACAGCAGCACATGGCGTGCATATACACGCCTTGCGGCAGTTTTACCTTCTTCCGTCAGACGGATGGATTCGCGCTGAACATACTTAAGGAATCCCATTTCGGAAAGACGTTTGAGGGCAGGCGTAACAGAGGATGCCTTCACAGAGCGTGCCTGTGCGATATCACGCACACGAGCCTCCTGTGCAGAACCCTGCTGCAAAAGGTAAATTGTTTCTAAATAATCTTCGAGAGATGATGTCAGATTCGCCGTCATGCATTGCTCCTGGGCAATAATTCACTACCCCTTCTCCACAAATGATTTTACACGAATTAGGATAAAAATGTCACATGTTCGAAAAGAATTAATGATTCAATCCACGATCGTATATAAAGTGAATTTGGGGAACGGTAAGCAAATTCAGCAATATCCTGATCTGTTTCGGCAAGTGCTATCTCTTCACGAAGCATCGACCAGTGATGCATATCCAGCAATTTCGACGGAACAATCTGCGTTTTTAGGATATCTACGCTCTCATTGTGATTAAAACGCGGATAGCCACAGGAACTGTAAATATCGACCTGTGAATCATTGGGTTCTTTATCCTGTTCTTTCATGTTGTAATACATAAAATACAACGCCTCCGGAACATGAGTACGCGCAATGCCATGCGTCTCAAAATCAATCACCCCATCACGATACTGTGCATCCCTCGACAAATTTGCCAATCCTTCATGAGATAAACATTCCACACTTGCTAAACTTCCTGTAATCAGCGGCATATCTAAAAAACTGTGCAATGCCTTAAAAGCAAATCGGGAGAGTGATTTAGAAATGCGGGTACTTACTGTTTTTAAGATTCCCTCCCCATCGATCATGCACAGACGATATTTTTCTACACCGCAAATTGCATGTGATGACCCATTAAAACAGGAACAAAGGAAACATCGTGAAACGAGATTATCAAGCAGATGCTGCATTTCAGGTGTTCCACCTCGAAGACGCGATTCCGTGTACATCATGTTAGCTCCCCCCTGACTATAGCCTAACATGATATACGGGCCCGTAATTTTCTCGATTTCTTCAACGATCTTGTCTGCATTGTAATCGATTGGTTTTACAGTCCCCGTGTCCGTACGCACAACCTTCAATCCGTAATCGCGTTTTAAGCGTCTAAATGCCGAATCCAGTTCATGACCTGCTTCTCCGGCCGTGATGACCCCCATGGCCGTTATCAGTGTCAGATCAATCGGTGATTTGCGTGGTCTTGGTACAAACCAAATTAATGGATCTGCCAAAAGAGGAGCATGATCCGATTCGACAGCATACGCAGCACGCACAATGCCCTCAATACGCTCATTTCTGGGCATTTTTTCGACGTCATCCGGCGACGGCAGTCCAAGAAAATGCGCGAACCATCCCCTTGAGAAATCGACATTTTCCAAAAGCTCATCTTCAACAGCCGCAACGCGCAGTCCTTCATAAACGCGTTGGTACAAGCCATTCATGACCGGCAATTCCCACGCACGAGGATGCACTTTAATGAGTGCTTTGGCTTGTTCAATCACAGATTGCCAAATGGCCTGAGCTTCTGAAAAGCGAGAGCTTTCCGTACCCTCGAGTGAAATCATTGGCCGTGTCAACTCATCAGCATGCACAATGGCCTGTTCCAATGCATCTACACACACACTCACAGAATCCTCATCCAAATTCAGCGCGGACAATCTGGCTTTTGGTGTGATCTCATTCGACGGAACCTCCGAAGTCTCAAAACGATAAGAGTGCATGCGAAGCAAAGCCGCACTATAAAGCTCGTTTGAATTAACAATCTGTTCGGCTATCTCAAATATTCTGCCAATATAACTTCCCGACGAATTGGTACTCCATGGCGCATAATCCTCAGGTTTGGGGAATGCTATTCCCGTCAGTTCTGTCAAAGCTTTTTCGCGATCTACCCGATTCCGAAGCAGGTTCTGTTCCTGGGAAAGCCATCCCATCAACATACCTACCAAAGCACGGGTACTATGCTGGCCAATTTCGTACATTACCGCCATTGCATAAGTCTTTCCCCGCGAGATCAGATAATCGAATAAACGTGCTTGATTAAGCTGTACAAACAATCCATGGTAACGACTTGAAATACCAGCTGAAATCAAACGTGCCAAATCAATCGGTGCCAGCCAGGTGCAAAAACACTTGGAAATGTCCGTTTCCGAATTGGATTCTTCTACTTCCTGCAAACACTCGCGCTCTCCGGAAAGCAGCAAATCCAGGAAAACATCAATATTAAAATCCTGAATAAAAAACGTACCTTCGCGAGGTTCCAAATTTAAGATTCGCTTTTTGATATCAAGCAATTTAGCGACTTTGACGCGCATCTGCGCATCCTCAAATAATTCCGGACGATGGTGCAGCAACCACTCAATTTGCTCCGGCTGATAGCCCCCCGCATAATTCATAAATCGGTTCGCAAGATCACGCTCTGCTACAGGCGAATCATACAATTCATTGGCCGTAGGAAGCATCGATATTTCCTGCAGATAGGCTGGTTCATCGCACAACGCCAGCCGATGAGTCACCTCTGGGCGTTCATAGTGAACGGGAGAGAAAACCTTGTGTACCCACCGCAAAATTGCGCCCAAATTGTCAAGATTGGTATTGGGAAATGCACGATCAATCAATTCTTCTATTTTATATCGATCGATTCCCTGAGCATGCATGATGCGGTTCAAAGTCGGCAAAAACTCATCTGCAGAATCTTCATTGTTAAAAAACAGCAAAGAAAGCGCCACAGCAAGTGTCGGCATGTGATACAGCTTACGAATGCTCAGAATTCCCCGTGCCTCACACTCGTTTTTCCACGTCGCAAACCGGTCTGCCAAATCACGGGTCCATGACCAAAATGGGAAAATCGCCACTTCGGCAATCTGTCTCAAATGCGCCCAAAAAGCACGTTCATTCAAAATAGCAGCCAGTTTTTCAAGTTCGACACTCGGTTTTACAAGAGCATTGAAGAAATGATCATCGTAAAACCCATGTCCGCCTTTAAAACTCAATTCACCATGGCTGCCCAGCTTTACTGTAATCTCATTGTCAAGCAGTTCATTGGGCAAAAGCAATGCATGTCTGCCATCGCTCTCCAAAATCGGAGACTTCTTCATTGACCATGATAAATCGGTCACACATTGTGAAAGACCTGAGATGGAAATCCTGGCCAAATTCGAAACCGTCTCCAGTTCAATCGGATCCTCCGAATGAATAAAATACCGATCACATGACAGAGTAAATTCACGAAATACAGTCTTAAACCGGGAATCATCCAATTCAATGACAAAAAGCGCCTCTGTCGCATTATCAATATGAAAAGACCATCCACCTTTTAATGCACCATGCATTCCCAATTGAATATGGTGCGAATTGAGTCCAAACTCGGGAATGGGGATTTTCCTGATCATGCTTTGGATATCAAAATCCAGCTCGGGATGAAGTTCTACCCTGATCTTTTCATCCTTTCCGCGTACGAGATGCCCCTTGATATCTCCCTCAAACAGGCCGATCTGCGTTTCGCAATCATAAAAATCGATGGGACTCTCACGCTCCAGACGAACATGGCTGCTGACATCCAGTTCATAGGTTTCAACATGAAAAACGCCATGGTCACAATCAACACCCCAGTCAATCTTCCCCTCCAAAGGAATGCTGCCAAGCATAAACCTCAGGTCGAGCACATCCTTAATATAATCATCTTCAACACACAGTCTTACCCATTCAGGATGAAGCTCAAATCCCGGTTCAAGTTCAAAAATGCCACGAATATCCCGACCAGATCCCAAAAGTGAAATAATCCAGTCCTTATCCCCCAAAGCCTGCCCAAAAGCGAGCAAGGAATCCGTGCTGGCTTTCATAGAAGCATGTGCACAGCAAGGGGTATGTATTTTGTCAGAAAACTGAACATGCGTATCAAACTCAAACTCAGTTTCTTTGCGAATAATATCGAAATCTGCCAACAAATTCAGGACGCGTTGTGTCTGCAGATGTACGAGAAAACGCCTCCCTTCTCGCGCATCAATACTGACCGGGATCGGGGAAAACTGCAGATCAGCTCCAATTTGCCCATGAAAACTTTCTACCATGGCCAAAATGGTACGTGCCATATTCCCGCCCTGTTCCCGATCGACACAAAACTGCGTCACCAAAACAGACAAATTGCTGTCAAATGAAGGAACGAGAATATCCGGAAGCTGCACCTGATCAAAACTCCATCGAAGACGTCCCCCCATCGCCACTTCACCTGTCAGTGAGAAAACGAGATGTGAGTGTCTGGTAAGTATTTCCAGTTCCGAAATGTAAATTCCTTCGACGACACTGTCGAGTCCCTCTTCTGCCTTAATAAGTGCCTTTCCCAGAAGTGCTTTTGATTTTTCCCGGGTTTTCTCGACATTTTCGTTCAGATGGTTGCGTTCTGCAGCATCTTTGAGGAATTTTCCCACCGATGTATCAGCCAATTTTCCCAGATAGGTACGCGCGTTATTCCCCACGTATGCACTGGCTTTCGATATAAATTCGCTGCGCCCCAAACCGGATCTCTCGTTGGAATCTTCACCAGTTTTCTGTTTATTTTTGGATTTCGATTGTGCTCCGGCAAGCAGCACACTGAATTCATCAATTGTCGTAAAGACATTCTGCAAATGAATAGGCCTGGAAAATTCGAGCTTTGCCCGTTCAAATGTCATGGCATTATTCACCGCCCTGACATCCAGTTCCAACTCCAGGTTAGTGTCCGGTTCTACACCAAACTGAGCAGATCTGCCCGAGGCCCCGACACTGTGTTCACCGGCAATCAGCCGAACCCCCGAACTCAGCCGTAAATGACGCACAAAATCCCCTGTCTGCATGCCCAATAAAAAAGACAATTCACTTTCCGGATGCGGATGTGCGTCCCCCAGAGGATTGCCCGCCAATTTAAACTCCACCTGCAAGCCCTTGCGTTTTTCCATGACAATCCTCACTTCACTGACGACAAATCAAACTGACTGCCAGAAACAATACCATATTTTCCTGCATCACCGGCTGGAAGTTCCAACACATATTTTACCCTGTCCGTCGACAAATACCTCGGTACATCATTGAGTGGTTCAGCATTTGAAACGACGTTCGATACACTTCCATCCGCCCGAATAAACACCATATCCAAAGCAATATACGTATTGTGCATCCAAAATGCTCGCTTGCCTTCTTCCGGATAGGCAAACAACATTCCCCATCCGGGCTGACAATATCTTCGCATCATCATGCCGCGTGACATCAAATACTCGTCATTTTCGATTTCAACACGAACCGAGCCTGTACCAGTCTTCGTCGTAAACTTCAGTTCCGGTGTTTCAGGCTCGATCTTGCCCGTTATTGCTGGCGGAACAATGCACTGCCCCCCAAAACAAGCCAAAGGCGCCGTACATTCGCGCGTATGCGTACAACTTTTCTGAAAATCGCGTTCAAAACTTGAGCGTTCAATCACCATCATCGAAAGCACATTGGCATTTTCTTCACCTGACGCGCGTTTCGTCATATTTGAGCAAGCATTCATGACGACCAAAGCCGCACAAAATGCCATTATGATTACGGAATGCCTGGACATGATAATTCCTTTTTGTAATCGCCGGCTATTGCGCATAAATGCGCAATACGCCCGGCGTGCCTGGGCTATCTGAACGATACGCCCAGGCCTTTTATGCTGGAACAAATCCTTCAGAGATCGTTCCTTATATCACGAAAATGACATGAAATGCCCAATTAAAGAGGTATTGATATCGGAAATTCCCCCCGACCAATTCCCCCACACCAAAGCTTTGTTTACAGCCCAAATCCAAAGAGT
>JAGACY010000058.1 GCA_017613855.1 Pseudomonadota bacterium | reverse complement strand
GGGTGTTGATATAGACAATTTACTGATCTGCCAGCCTGATTATGGTGAACAAGCTCTCGAAATTGCCGACATGCTCGTCCGTTCCAATTCGGTCGACATCATCGTCATTGACTCGGTCGCCGCTCTCGTGCCACGCGCAGAACTCGAAGGGGATATGGGCGATGCCCACGTCGGACTTCAGGCTCGCCTCATGAGCCAGGCACTCAGAAAATTGACTGCAACTTCGGCAAAGAGCAAAACAGCCCTCGTTTTCATCAACCAACTTCGCACCAAAGTCGGCATTATGTTCGGCAATCCCGAAACGACCTCCGGCGGAAATGCGCTTAAATTCTACTCATCCGTGCGTCTCGATGTCCGTAAGGTCAGCCTCATCAAGAATGGCCAGGATGTCGTCGGTCAGCGTACGCGCATCAAAGTCGTCAAAAATAAGATGGCTCCTCCCTTCCGCGAAGTTGAAGTCGACATCATTTATGGCGAAGGCATCAACAAAGCCGGCGATTTGCTCGATTTGGGTGCTGCCCTCAATGTCGTCGACAAATCCGGTGCATGGTATTCCTTCGAAGGTGAAAGACTCGGCAACGGACGCGAAGCATGCAAAGAATATCTGGCAAACAACCCCGCCATTGCAGCTGCCATCGAAAATCGCATCCGTGAAGCCAAAAATCTCCCGCTCCTCGAGCAATTCCTCGCATCACACGATCCACACGAGGATGACGAAGGTGCGCCTGAGGAATAACCCACGTTCGCAGCGTTAGCTGCGAACAAATCCGTTTGTAAAAAAAATGGGCAATTCGCAATTCGCAATTCGCAATTGAATTTGGAACACCGCAGGTAAAAACCTAAAGAAATCAAATTGACTGTTTACTTTAGAGAGAGCCTTGAGAATTCCTAAATAATTGCGCATTGCGCATTGCCAATTGCTAATTGCTAATTGACTCCCCATGGCCAAACAAAACATCGACGAATCAGTACAGGCACTCAAACATCTGACAGGTCCGGACCCGCTCGAACGCGTCTATCTATTTTATGGCGAAGACTGCTACATGATGGACAAGCTCGTCGATGCACTCGAAGCCAAGCGTTTTAAAGGCAAAAAGAGCGATCCCCTCAGTTGGGAAGTGTACCGTGCCGACGAAACCGAAGCACAAAAAGCCCTCGAATCGGTGCGGACTTTCTCGATGTTTGGAGGTGCCAAAGTCGTCATCTATCGGGATATCGAAAAACTCCCAGAAGCCGATTTGCAAAAGATCGCCGAATACACCAAATCTCCAGCCAAAGCCCATCTCGTGCTGTTGGCCGGTAAGATTGACAGCCGTAAAAAATCCTGGTCCGAAATCAAGAAAAACGCCTACTGTGCTAATTGTGCACCGCTTTCCGACCGAAATGTCGTCGATTACATCCGGACGACCGCTAAAAATCTCAAGTTAGGGCCTTCGGCAGCCGAAGCACTCGCCAACAGTATCGGCCCCAACCGCGCTCTCATCGAGCGTGCCATCGAAAAACTCACACTCGCTATTCCCGAAGGACAGACGATTACCCCCGAGATCGTCGAGGAACATGTCATCGATACCCGCGAGCGAAGCATCTTTGAGCTCACCAAATCCCTGACAAAACGCGATATTCCCTCGGCCCTCAATGCCCTTCGCATTCTCATCGACCAAAAACAGGAACCCGTCGTCATCAATGGCATGTTAGCAAGACATGCCCGAATGATGCTTCAGGTCAAACTCGGGCAGGCACAAAACCTCTCTGAGAGCGATATCGCACAAAAAGCCGGCATCAACCCTTATGCCATGCGCGAATATCTCGAAGCTGCCAGGAATTACTCTTTGGGCGAGTTGTACCAGTTCCATGCCGACGTCTACGAAACAGACCGGGCGCTCAAATCCAAACCCGTTCCTCCGGTACTCGTCTTGTCGAAATTGATCATGAAGCTGCAAAAAACAAGTGCGACATAATGGATATGTTGCCTCCAATCATGAGCGCCAAATGCGACATCATGGATAGTTGACACACCAATCATGAACGCCAAAGGCGATATCATGGATAGTGAATGCACCAACTTCCGGATAAAAAAAGGCTATATACGGCCACGGTGTTGAGCAGAGCTTAGAGCTTAGAGCTTAGAGCTTTGAGAATAAACACAACTCCAAGCTCTAAGCTCCAAGCTCAGAGCTTATCAACACTCTCGTCATACAGAGCCTAAAAAAAACTGCCTTATCGGCAGTTTTTTTTGTCAGGAAATGAATGCCTGCTATTCCTTGTATTTAAG
Source organism: Pseudomonadota bacterium (assembly GCA_017613855.1). The sequence continues at coordinate 2,061 of JAGACY010000058.1, read as the reverse complement.
ACGATACTCTTCTGTATATTTCCAGAGTGCGTCCTGATCATCATCACTCAGTTCATGGACGCATTTATCCTCTGCTTCTATGACATCATAGCAGGGGTAAAGCTTCATTGCCTCATCAAAGCAATTTTTGTCTTCGCCGCACGTGCCCATTGCTTCAGCATAGGCTGCATCACTCAGTTTCTTCAGATTAACGGCATATTCGCATGAATACTCGGCAATAAATGCATCTTTGCAGTTGGGTAAACCATTGAGTTCTTCTGCACAAAGCGTTTTGGCCTTGGCAATTGCTTCTTCCGATGCCTTTTCTGGATCGAAATCTATCTCAATCGTATTGGTTCCACCTTTTGCTACGAGATAATTGCAGGCATTCTCTGCAGACACATCGTATTTCGCATCGGTTTTGCCATCACCGTCAGTTTTGCCATCACCATCAGTTTTGCCATCACCATCGGTTTTGCCATCACCATCAGTTTTACCATCACCATCAGTTTTGCCATCACCGTCAGTCTTGCCATCTTGTACATCGGAATTACAGGATGTACCTGTGCATTTGCCCTTATCATTGTTATCATTATCGTCATCTGAGCAGGCGAAAGTTAAGGGAATCAACATTAAAGCAGCAAGACATAAAGCCAAACGTTTCATAATTACTCCTTGAATTATAGTAAAAACATGCGCTGATTGCATGCAACACGGCTTTCAAAGCATAAGCTATACCAACAGTATAACAAAAATATGGAATCAAATAGAACCCATTGCCCCTACAAAGACTTCCCTGCGCATTACCAATCTAGCAAACCAAGCAATTCCCTATGAATTGGCATCCATAATTGCGAATTGCGAATTGCGAATTGCGAATTAGAAAACAATTACGCATTACGCATTCCGAATTCCGCATTAACCAACGGCCTCTCTGAACATTGCAATCTCTTTGGCATAGCCGGGAAGCTCGTTGGGGGTTTCGAGTATAAACGGCAAATGCGACAATTTGGGATGCGTCACCACCTTGAGCAATGCATCAAACCCAATGTGCCCTTCATTGATTTTTGCATGGCGATCCTTGTGCGCTCCCAATGGATTCATCGAATCGTTCAGGTGAATGGCATAGAGATGCTACAAGCCGATTTCGGAATCGAATTGCTCGATGACGTGATCCAATTCCGAAACGATATCGTATCCACCATCCCAAATGTGGCAGGTATCCAGACAAACCCCGAGATGGGATAGATCTTTTACTTTAGCCATCATCTGAGCGACCTCGCCAAAATTGCGCCCGATTTCTGAACCTTTGCCCGCCATGGTTTCGATCAGAACCCGGCTTTCTCCAGCCTCGGGCAATACCTGATTGAGAAAGTCCACGGTCAGTGAAATGCCGACATCCGCCCCCTGCTGAACATGCGAACCTGGATGGAAATTGTAATAATTCCCCGGGAGCGCAGACATGCGATGCAAATCATCGCTCATGGTTTCGACGGCATAGGTGCGCAATTCCGGCTTTGCCGCACAGGGATTGAGCGTATAAGGCGCATGGGCGACCAGTTTGCCAAAGCCATGGCTTGCCATAATGGAGCGGCATTTTTCCATATCTGCCGGATCCAGTGTACGCGCTGCGCCGCCGCGCGGATTTCTTAAAAAGAATGCAAAAGTATTGGCGCCGATATCGACCGCATCCTGCGCGGCAGCACCATAACCCTTCGAAATAGAAAGATGACACCCTATTGTAAGCATTATTATGTCTCCCCCTCATGTGGATATATTTTTCTCAAGTGAACAATGCATTTTAAATGCGCAATTGGCAATGCGCAATGCGCAATTGAATCTGGAAGACTAACGATACCATCTAAAGAGTCTGAATTATCTGCTTGCTTTAGCAAAAACCATAAGAATGCCCCCATAATTCCGCATTCCGCATTTCGCATTCCGCATTCCGAATTAATCAGACTTTCCCTTTAGTTTTGAACTCCAATTGCTCATTGCGAATTGGAAAGTAATTCCGCATTCCGCATTAATCAGACTTTCCCTTTAGTTTTGGACTCCAATTGCGCATTGCGAATTGCGCAT
>JAGACY010000057.1 GCA_017613855.1 Pseudomonadota bacterium | reverse complement strand
TCGGTCACCGTCCTTGCGGTAATTGACACAAGCTGCCATTAACGCAGTCTCACCCTCTTCGTCGCTATCGTTGATTCTGGCACCCGCATCGATCAATGCCTTAATCGATTCGAGCGTCACTGTGGAACGTTCTTCCTGGTCTTCCTGAACGGCCACCATCAGCGGGGTTCGATCTTTATATTGATAGCGCGTATTTGGATCGGCACCGCCTTTGACAAGTGCAATAATGTTGGAGCCGTTTCCCTCCATACAGGCTTCCAGCAAGGCTTCATCTATAACGTCCTGATCACCGCCCGAAGCCATATATCTCTTGACCATTTCGGGGGTGAGATTCGGAGATGACATGAGTTGTTCGCTCGTGAGCAGAACGTCGTTTTTGGCATTTTTGAGGATGCCGACGATCTTGGGATTACCCGTATATTGCATGGTTGTGGCATCTGGTTGGGCACCGGCATCGATGAGCAATTTCGCGATGTTATAATCTCCCTGATTCCAGTTCGTTTTATCCGAATGCCCCCACCAGTCGCCAAAACGGTCGGCATTGTAATTTGCCCCCGAGTGAATGGCGATAACCGAGATTCCCTTATGGTTTCTGGCATTGACATCGGCACCGGCTTCGACAAGCGCTTTAACCGCATTGTAACTCTCGGTGACCATCAGCGGCGTGTTGCCTTCGGGATCTGTGGCGTTGGGATTCGCGCCCGCTTTAAGCATGGCCGGGACCAGTTTCGGAGCTTTTCTACTGACGTGAACAATGGCAGGAACCCCCTCTGAATCGGAAACATTGACATTGGCCCCTCGCTCGATAAGCAGCTGGATATTCTGGGGACCTGTTCCATGCCCATAAACTCTGGATGCGCAATAGGCCAATGGCGTGGACAAAGCGGTTTTCTGATGGATGTCGGCCCCTTGCTCGACGAGTTCTTTAAAAATGATTGGTTCATAGTTGCACGCCTGCATCAGCAGCGTCATGCCCTTATCGTCTTGGCGGTTGATATCCGTGCCGTGTTCAATGAGATAGCGGATGAGCTGCTGAATACCTGCCTGAACCTTCTTTTTCTTATATGACGAGCTCCCCAATTCATTGATGCCCTTCAACAAAACGCTTGACCATTTGGAAATATCATCGATTTTGGATGCATGGATGAGAGCCAGTATCGTTAGTGGGTTAAATGATGGATGACTATTTTGCAAAAGTGCCAGCAGTTTGTTTGTTAAATCAACGCCCATCTCATCCAAAAGCTTGTAGGTTTCCAGAGTGTCTGCAATGTCTGCGATATTTTTTCCGCTATTGGTTTTGGCATAGATATCTGCGCCGGATTTGATGAGCACTCTGATGGTTTCGATATCTTCTTTTTTGTATGCGCGGTCGAAAGCATAATGCAGCGCCGTCCATCCATCGGTATCGACGGCATGGATGTCTGCGCCTTTTTTTATCAGGGCCTCTGCAACACCCGGGGCTCGCGCAATCATCAGTGGCGTCCGCTTGTCTTTTTTGGCTTCGGCATTGGGATCAGCCCCGTTCTTGATAAGCAGTTTGATGGTTTCCGGCGTGGTTAATGCGTTTTGGGCCGCATAATGAAGTGGGGTCATACCATCATTGTTAGCTTCGTAAGCAGGCACTCCGGCATCCAGAAAAAACTTTATCATTTCGGGATCGGGTGCCTGATTATCGAGCAAATCGGATGCGTAGTGCTGATAGTAACGCGTGGATGTGTATTTGAAGAGCACTTTATTCTTTTCTCCACGGCATGCGGCGACGAGTACATTGTTATTTGCCTTGTCTTTTATGTGGACATCTGCACCAGCATTGACGAGTAATTTGACGACATCGAGATTGCCTGAATAAGCCGCAAAAAAGATCGGTGTGAGGCCCTTTTCGTTTGGTTTATTGATATCTTTGGACAACCCCTGGTCGAGCAGATACTGGACGACGTCTTTGTTGCCCCAGGCCGCGGCATAGCTCAAAACGCCTGTGCCCTCCTTGTCGATGACGTCGATTGGATTTCGCGTAGATTCGGCGTTTTTCTGCACCATTTTCTCTTTGACTGCAGCGATCGCTCGCTCATCATATTCGGAATACCGCATCATCTCTTCGACAGATTTCATTTCATCTTCAGAAAATGTTTTGGGCTTGTTGTTTTTTGCCTTTTCAACGACTTTCTTTGTCAACTCCAAATCGTGAACCACCATGGTAATCAGCTTATTTTGGGATGGTCCATAACCCAGATTGACATCAAGACCAGAATCAATCAGTAGCTCAAATGCCTCTTTGCTGTAGTGCTCATGGTCCAGAACGATCATGGCAAGTGAAAGATCGCGCTCAGTCACTTTGAGATTGGCACCGTTTTCGATAAGTATCCTGACCGCCTCGACATCGATATCGCTGCGGTTGCAGGCTCTCAACAGCGCCGTTCCGTCACTTTTTTCGGTCCAGTTCTCGGCCTCTGCACCGAGTTCAAACAGCAAGCGCAATGCATCTGCGTCGATATCACTGCGATCGCAGACATACGTCATCGGGGAATAATTCCAGGTGGTTCTGTGGCTGTCATCAATGGCACGGACATGTGCACCGAGTTCGACAAGCAGCTTTATCGCCTCTTTGTCGATGTGGCTGCGGTTGCAGGCAAGCCTCAGCGGCGTCACTCTGTCGATAGAATATTCGTTGATATCGTAGCCTTCCGCGACGAGTCTTCGTACCAAATCCTTGTCGATCACATCGTGATTGCATGCAGCATGCAGCGGCGGTAAATCGGCATCGGCATATTTATCAACGACCTGCTCCATATCATCTTCCTCGTCTTCATCGTCCGAGATACTGGTGCTGGCCAATACGTCATTCTGGTTGGCAGATTCAACGGATTTTGAAGAATTTGCGCAGGAAATGACAACGAATGCAAGACATAGAATAAAGAGAAGATGAC
>JAGACY010000056.1 GCA_017613855.1 Pseudomonadota bacterium | reverse complement strand
GCTTCGCAAAGAGAATGAAATTCTGAATGTCGAATATGATGTTTCCCGTGCCTATATTGGATTACAACTGGCTAATGCTGCTCAGGATGTGATTAAAGAAGCCGAAGGTTATGTCGAACGCATTCAGAATGAATATAATAAATTGATGGAAAATGGCTCTGAGGCAGTTAAAGAAACCGATCAATATCGTATTGATATCGCTTATTCGAATTTGCTTCGCCTGAAAAATGAGATCGCAGCTAAACGTGATTATGCAGAACATGCCTTGAGTGTTCATACTAAATTGCCGCTTCCCATTGTCGTGAGTGAAATGAATTTTGATAAGGAAGAGGTGGCTCTCAAACCTTATGAAGATGTTCTTGCCATCGCTCATAAAAGTCGCGGTGATCTCAAATTGCTTGCCCAGGGGGAGGCCGCTGCTGATTTACAGGCAAAACTGGAATGGCTCAATTGGTGGCCGGATTTTGTAATTGCTGGCGAGGTTTATTATAAATTCAGCAATGCCGTTCCTAAACTGGAAACAGAAAACTTCTTTCTAAAAGATACCTATAATGGAAAGGGGTTTGCACTTGGTTTTATGATCAAATGGAATCTCGACCCTGTCCGTCAGGTCTTTAAAGTTCGTCAGGCAGATGCAAAAGCCGAACGCATGAAGGCACAGCGTGAACTGGCTGTTGCGGGCATCGATCTCGAAGTCTCCGAACAATATCAAAAAACCGCCAATCTTCTGGCTAATATCGATATCACCTATAAATCACGCCGATCTGCAAAACGCTTCTTGACAAATGAACTCATGAATTACGAAGCCGGTGAAGGCGATGTCAATAATATGATTTCTGCTTTGACCACTTATATCGAACAGCGATCCATGTATTTGCAGGCATTGCATGATTATCGCGTTGGTCTCGTTAAATTGCAGAAAACCGTCGGAAGCGCGGACTTAATAAGTGATGAGCCTGTCATGAAGCCGGAGGAATAATTATTAATTAGCAATGCGCAATGCGCAATTGGGTATGACAGGCTCATGGTCCAAAGATACTTTGTATGAGTCACACTAGATGCCTGATGTGTGAAACTATTACTCGGATTCTTTAGATAAAGACTTGAGAATATCTGAATAATTCCGCATTCCGCATTTCGCATTCCGCATTGAATCAATCGTCATCGTCCAAAGCACCATTTGGGGATTCGTATTTTTTGATTTTCTTATGCAGGTTGGTGCGCTCAATCCCCAATAAATCTGCGGCTTTGGAGACGCTCTGCCCGGTCATTTGCAGGGTGGCTTTGATGAAGGCATGTTCGGCCATGGCCCGGAATTCCCGGAGTGTTACCGTTCCTGGTTTTACGGCAGCAAGTCGTTTGAGGAAATCGTCTCCGTCGATATCTTCCTGTTCCATTTGAGGGGTGGGGTCTGCCGAGATTGCCTGAAAAACGCGGGATGCTTTTTCGGACGGCTGAGATTCGACGGCTTCGAGGATATCTTCGGGCAAATCGGCAACCGTAATGATATCCTGACACATGATGACAAAACGCTCACAGAGGTTGCGCAGTTCGCGAATGTTGCCGGGATAGGTGTATTTGGTCAGGATGTCCATGGCTTTGTCGCTCACGGTGAGTGGTGTGCGGCTGTATTCTGTGGCAATTTGTGATAAAAATGCCTCAATCAGCAGGGGGACATCATCGAGTCTTTCACGAAGGGGAGGCACTTCGATAGGCACGACATTGAGGCGGAAATATAAATCTTCGCGGAACGTGCCTTCGGCAACGGCTTTTTTGAGGTCTTTGTTGGTTGCGGCAATTACGCGGACATCGACGAATGAGAGCTTTTCGCCGCCGACGCGGGTAAATTCGCCATTCTGAAGTACGCGCAAAACCTTGGCTTGTGCGGCCAAAGACATGTCGCCTATTTCATCGAGGAAAATGGTTCCGCCATCGGCCATTTCGAACAAACCGCGTTTTTTGATGGCTGCACCTGTGAAGGAGCCTTTTTCGTGCCCAAATAATTCGCTTTCGATGAGTTCCGACGGTATGGCAGAGCAGTTGACCTTGACAAACGAGCGTTTTGCGCGATCACTCAAAGCATGTATCGAGCGTGCAACGAGGTCTTTGCCGACACCAGATTCCCCTAAAATGAGTACTTTGCCTTTGGTGGGGCCTACGACCGAAACGGCTTTGCGGACTTTTTGCATTGCGGCCGATTCGCCGATCATGCCGCAGTAACGTTCATCGGTGTTTTCGAGGCGTTCGACTTTTTGGGAAAGAAAATGTTTTTCACAGGCATTGCGCACCGTGAGCAGAAGTCTTTCGCGATCGAGTGGTTTTTCCAAAAAATCAAAAGCACCGAGGCGCGTTGCATTGACGGCATCCGTGAGCATGGCATGTCCGCTCATCATGATGACTTCCGGTGCTGCCTCCATCTGGTGTACGCGTTCAAGCATTTCGAGGCCGGACATTCCCGTCATCTGGACATCGAGCAGAACCACGTCATACACATGGTCATTGAGCATTTCGAGACCTTCTTCGGCACTTGAGGCCGTGTCGACTTCGTAGTCTTCGCCCATCAGAACCATGCTCACGGTTCGGCAGATATTTTTTTCATCATCGACAACGAGAATATTGGCATTGGCCATGGTATGCTACCCCATCAAAATAACGCGGCGTATCGCAGATAGCCGCGTGCGCAGGGCGCAGCGTGTAGAGACGTGTCGTGACACGTCTCTGTACGCAAGCCCGCGCTTAAAAAAAATCTCCAAAACGCGGAAAATGCGCTTTGGTCTGTCACGGATATATCACAATTGTCACATTTGGTGAAGATCTGCTGTCGTTTGACTTCATGCTGAGATTGACAAAGATTGTCACTGGTATATAACAGAATAGGCTGTTTATACGGCCTATGCATGATTGTTTTTTAGTGGGGTATAGTGCCCCTGATCGTCACTCATGATAAGTAAGGAGTTAAAACATGAGTATTGCTAAACGTGCAATCGCCGAGCTGATCGGCACATTCTGGCTTGTTTTTGGCGGCTGCGGAACAGCCCTCTTCGCTTGTGGTGCTGGCGAACACGGTGTCCACTATGTCGGTGTCGCACTGGCATTTGGTTTGACCGTTCTTACGATGGCTTATGCCATTGGCCACATTTCCGGCTGCCATCTCAATCCTGCCGTAACGCTCGGCCTCGTCGCTGCTGGTCGTTTTAAGGGCAAAGATACCGGTGAAACAGCAAGAGATGCTGCTTTCTATATTGTTGCCCAGTGCATCGGCGGTATCATTGCCGCTGCCATTCTTTACTTCATTTGGACGAGCGTTGGCAATGCACCTACAGGTATTGCAGGCTCATTTGCAACCAATGGCTGGGCGACGGGTGCAGAGGCACGCTTTGGCGGTGCCGCTTTTGGTATGGGCCCTGTCCTTGCCGTTGAAGGCCTTCTGACTGCAATTTTCCTGTTTGTCATCATCGGATCGACTGACAAACGTGCTCCCGCAGGACTCGCTCCTGTTGCCATCGGCCTCTGCCTCACCCTGATTCACCTCATCAGCATCCCCGTGAGCAACACCTCCGTCAACCCTGCACGTTCGATTGCTATGGCTGTTTTCGCTGGCGGTGAAACTGTTCAGATGGCAATCTTCATTTCTGTGGTAACCATCGTCGGTGGTGTGATTGCCGGTCTTCTTTACAAATGCGTCTTCGAATGCAAATGCTGTGATTGCAAAGAATGCAAATGCGAGAAGAAAGAAGAAGTGAAAGAAGAAGCCAAAGAAGAGGAAAAAGCTGCTGAATAATTCAGTTGCCTCTTAAACAAAAAAGCCCGGCCAAAAGCCGGGTTTTTTTTTGCTTATTTGGAAAAGCGGCTATCTGCGATACGCCGCATAAAAATGGCTATTTGCCTGCGGCAAATACGCCATTTTGATTATTTCTCAGCCCAGATTTCTGCAAGACGCACCATGACTTCGGCGGATTTGAGCATATCCTGGACGCTAACCCACTCATACCGCGAGTGATAATTTTGTTCGCCGGCAAAAATATTCGGCGTGGGCAGGCCATTGAGCGAGAGCTGTGAACCATCGGTGCCGCCGCGGACGGCCATTTTGCGGACTTCGAGGCCGGCTTCGTGAATGGCTCGTTCGGCATTTGCGGTGACATCCGGGAATTTGACGAGTACCGAACTCATGTTGCGATATTGTTCTTTGTGTTCGTAGGTAAAAGTCGCACCCGGGTGGGCCGAAACTGTTGCCTGGGCGAGTGAAATCAACAGTTTGCGTTGTTCTTCGAGTTTGGATGCATCAAAATCGCGCAGGATAAATTGAATGGATGCCGAATCTACACCGCCCTTGATGTCTGTTGGGTGAACAAATCCCTCGCGGTTTCGCGTCGTTTCGGGTGAAAGTGTCTCTTTGGGGAGTTTATCTACAAATTCCGACAGCAGCTTGATTGCATTGATCATGTGATGATACGCATCGCCCGGGTGTGTGTTGATGCCTGCAAATGTAAAGGTCATCATATCGGCACTGAAAGTTTCGGTGTCGAGCATACCTCGCGTCGATGAGTCAATTGT
>JAGACY010000055.1 GCA_017613855.1 Pseudomonadota bacterium | reverse complement strand
CGCCCAAATCGAGCAGATCGCCGGCCTTGTTGATGCCTTCGCCATAAATGATGTCGACTTCGACTTCGCGGAAGGGGGGCGCCATCTTATTTTTGACGACTTTGATGCGGGTACGCTGACCGATGACATCCTGGCCATTCTTGATGAGGCTTACCTTGCGGACATCGAGACGCACGGAAGAGTAGAATTTGAGTGCATTTCCGCCGGAGGTCGTTTCGGGGTTGCCGAACATGATGCCGACTTTGGTGCGCAGCTGGTTGATGAAGACGAGCGCCGTTTTGCTCTTTGCCGAGGTGGCCGTCAATTTTCGGAGTGCCTGGCTCATAAGTCTGGCCTGAAGTCCGACGTGAGCGTCACCCATATCCCCTTCGAGTTCTGCACGAGGAACGAGGGCTGCGACCGAGTCAATGACGATGATGTCGACTGAATTGGAACGGACGAGCATATCGGCAATTTCGAGTGCCTGTTCACCATAATCGGGTTGGCAGATCAATAAATTGTCAATATCGACACCCATTTTGCGTGCATACTGAACATCCAGTGCGTGTTCTGCATCGATAAATGCTGCGACGCCGCCGGCGCGCTGGCTTTCGGCTACCGCATGCAGTGCTACGGTCGTTTTGCCGCTTGCTTCGGGGCCATAAATCTCGATGACTCGCCCGCGAGGGAATCCGCCTATTCCCAGAGCAAGGTCAAGTCCAATCGAACCACTGGGAATCGTTGGAATCGCAATTTGTTCAGTACTGCCCAGACGCATGATCGAACCTTTTCCGAATTGTTTTTCGATCGCACTGATAGCCTGTTCAATGGCTTTGTCCTTTTCGCTCATGACGTCTTTGACTTCTTTGTTCTTTGACTCTTTTGCCATAGTCTCAATCCTTATGGGAGAATGTGTTTGTTCAGGTGTTTCCAGATTATCACTGGTGAATGCTTAAATAGTGAACAATTATTCCTGTGTCAATCTTTTTTTTCATGATTTTTTTTATTGGATAGTGGGGTATGAACCATCCCTACAGCCGCTGCATCTATATATGGGTTATTTTTATGAAAAAAGGCCAAAAAAAATGACATGAGTGCATTTTTTTGAGTGCACCAATAAAGACAGGCACACGCGTATTGCGCGAAGCGCGATAGCGTGTGCCCGAAAGGCGCATTCGCCGCAGGCGAAAAGCCTGAAGTGCCATGCGTATCGGCGTTAGCCGGCAGCATGGCGATAAGATCAATTGGCATCGGGCGAGGTGGGTTCGGAGGCAGGCGTTGTATTAGCGGGCGCAGGCTGCTCTACAGGTTTGGCAGGCTTTTTCCGTTTGGTATAGGCGTCTGAATTGTCATGAAGTTGAGTAAAATTGCTGAAATCCGTCTTCATGTAGGCCAGAATATCGAAAACCTGGAATCTCGTCAGGCGCGAACGAAAACCTGGCATATCGTGGATGCCGTAACGGATGATGTAGTAATCGCTTTCTGCATCGGATTGTGTGACGCGATGTTCGATGATATCCGGCGCTTTTTGTGTGGTATGGCAAGGTGCGCAGTACCGCTCAAACAGAAGCTGGCCAACGTAGGCATTGGGGTTGGGCTCACGTTCCTGAAAAGAATTGACCGGTGCGCCGAGGGTACCGAGTTCGGCGCTTTGCGACATGCCCTGGATTGCCCATGCGATGTGTCTGGCAGTCGTTGTTTTATTCGAACGGTTTGACTGGGAACATCCCCATACGCAAAGCAAAGCAGCGCAAAGCATTATTTTGCAAAGAAAAGTAAGTTTTTTTTGCATGGATTACTGAATATTGGCGGCCTGTTCCCGAATTGATTCGAGATTGGTACGAATATCGATGGTGTGTTTTGTTAAGATCGTATCGCGGCTTTTGGAGGCCATGGTCGTTGCTTCGCGGTTGAGTTCCTGAAGATAGAAATCGATCTTTTTGCCGATGCAAGTCAGTGGATCGGATGGCGATAAAACGAGGATTCTTAATGCCGAAAGATGGGTTGCAATGCGGGTCAATTCTTCGGTGACATCGATTTTGTCGGCCAGCAGCGCGACTTCGGTGGCAAGTCTCGTGGCATCCAATTCGAGTTTGGGGTCTTCGGACAATGCTTTGATGCGATCGTTCAGGGCTTGTCGATATTCGGAAACCCGTTGGGGGGCGCGTTCGAGGGCAGCCTGTCTGCTTGTATCGATGACGTCCAATGCATTGAGCATATAGGTTTCGAGTGCTTTGCCTTCGTTTCGGCGCGCTTTGGTCAGGATTTCGAGCGCATGCCGTGCGACTTCGAGAATGCTTTCATAGAATTTGTCGCTCATGGTAGGCGATTGTTCAAATTCCCAAACATCGCGCTGTGTGAGGCAAAACTCAAGGCATTTATTGCGGGACCATGCATCGCCAAAGATAGATTTAAGTGCAGCTACACGGGCTTCGAGGAGGGTAGAGTTCAAGCCGGCGCGGGCTTTTTTTTCATCGCCGATGGTGACCGTCAAATCGACGCGTCCGCGTGCGACAAACTGGCGAATCAGCTTTTGGAACAGCAATTCCATGTTTCCCGGCATGCTCGGCATGGTTACATGGATATCGAGTCCACGGTGGTTGAGTGTTTTTACCTGAACTTCAACGTCAGTTCCGTCTATTTGAGCTTTGGCAGACCCAAAGCCGGTCATGCTGTATGCCATATCTTCCTCTCCTATAAATAATT
>JAGACY010000054.1 GCA_017613855.1 Pseudomonadota bacterium | reverse complement strand
CTGATCTTCGAAAACTGCGTTTTCGGTATTGTCCGTATTATCACTTTGAATTGCAGGTTGTTCTGCATCCGGCAAATCGATCGCGGAATCCACAGGAATATCGCCCAAATTCAATGGCGTTTCCAAATCCGGCGTATCATCGATTTCGCTATCACTTTCGACTGCTGGATGATCGCATTCCATGGCGGTGGGATCTGCTTCGGCTGGTTCCATCAGCGTTTCATCCACGAAGTGGTAGTTGGCGTTTTTCAGATTACCGGTCGAGAGATAATCCGTGACGACATTGATATACTGCCACGATTCGGGATACGTCGTCTTGAATACTTCGCTCAGCAATAAGCAAATGGTAAAGCGGACGCGCGCTAAAACTTCCGGATCATTTAAACTATGGAAAATATCCGAAAGGAATGTCTTATCATTTTCGAGTTGCAGCTCTTCTTCAGAATCAGCGTTGTCTCTTTTCTCATTATCGCTGCTCTTGAGCAAAGCATCGCGCAGTTTCAGGCAAGGAATGCGATTCTTTTTTACTTTTTGGAGTAACGTTTCCTTGGCTTTTTGCCCTTGTTTCGTCGCGTCATCGGTGAGCTCGTCGAGTTTTGCCGGCAGACGGATGGCAATTTTGGCTTTGCCAATGGCTTCCTTGACTTTGAGATCGATGGCGCTGAATTCACGGCGAATATCTTTTAATTCTGTGAATGCAGCATTGTATATATCGTCGAGTTTATAATCGATGACTTCCTGCGTGATTTGTGGCAGTTTTAAGCGCAGGACATTTTTATAATGGTAGTTTCTTTCGGGAATATCGCTGAGTTCGAAAAAGCGAGCATGTTTGATATCATGGTAGGGTGCACATTCGAGATATCCCGGGGTTTGGATTTCATAATCGGCGAATCCGCGTTCGATGACCATGCGCATGCCCGATGAAAATTCGATCGGATAGCATGCACCCATGGCGCGGTCTGGTGCCCATTTTTTGAGTGCAATGTCGCGAACCTGCCTGTAATACAGTCGCTGATGAATATGATCGGCAGCGCGCCGCAGGACGATGCCGCTGTCTTCCGAAATAGAAACGACCTGATAATATTTTCCATCCAGGGTGATAAACTGACCGGGCAAATAGCATTGCAAAACATGGCCGTAGAGTTTTGCGCTGATATAATGCTTTTCGGCCTGTTCATCTTCACAGATAAAATAGGCGTTCTTGAGCTTTTTAAGATATTGGTGAATTGGCTTATCACCTTCACGGATCTCATAATAGGGCTCAAACTGAACACTGATGCCATCATCCAGTATCTTTTCGTGCGGTTTTCGGATGAGTCCTACATTCTCTGTACCGTCTCCTGTATCGACGATATGTTTTTGTATGAGCTGCCAGAACTGATCATATAAAGACTGCGAAGCATCTTTTGTAGAAGCCTGTTCTGGCGCATCATCATGGTCGCTATCGGTTTCGCGGATGAAATTGCCCAGCATGAGTTCGCGCCGGATGAAGGACTCTGGCAGCGGCTCGGCGGTCATCATCATCAATAGCTTGAGAATGACGTTGCGTTCCGTTCGGGCATAATCCGGAACGATGGTGGGAAGAGCTTTGGCATCGCTCAGGAACAAGTCGATAAACTCGATCAGATACTCGCGCAGCAAATACTGGCTGCTGATGATATTGATAAAGCCGAGCTCGAGCGAACGCGATGAGAAAATACGCGCCATTTCGAAGAGATTGTTGTATTCATCTTCGATAATGAGATACGTATTTTGTGCTTTGGGACAGTGCCAGATATTGGATCGGACTTCGAGCGCCTTATTGAATTGTTCCTGCCCAATGGGAAGGCCGGTGAATTCGCATATCTGGCGATAGTACTGGCCTGCGATCCACATCATATCCTTGATGGGGAATTTATCGCATGCAAACCAGCACTCATTTTGAAGCGTCGCTGGCGTGTGTGCGTCTTGCTGGGCATTGATGAAATCATTGCGGCTTGCAAGGTTGCAGACGTGATTTTTCATGCCAATCAGGCTGATTTCTGTGCCAATGCCAAGGTAATGCGTGACATTGTCCAGAATCTTATATTGCATGTTCTGGCTGTCGGCATCCCAGAAAACCTGCATGTTAAAGCCATTGCCCGGCAAGGTGGCGATGACGTGCGTCATACTTGTTTTGAGCGCATGGGAGAGGTTGTCGACGAGCCCGTCGCAGTTGTGGTCGCAAGCGCAGTAGGTGATATTATCGCAATGTTCCAGATCGAGCTGATTGACGATGAGGCTGAGCGCGAGCTGGCCGGTTGCGAGTATCCGGGAAGGCTCAAGAATAAAAACGAAGCCAACTTCAGAGAAGAATTCGCGGTTGGTGTTGAGCAGCTCAAGATTATAGATATCGCTGAATTTTAGAATGCCTAGCTCAAAATTGACAGGCGCCTCGGAGATAATCTCCGTTTGCCAAAGTCCTTCTGCACCCAGGAAATCCTTAATCCCTTTGCGCAGCCAATCGCAGAAATCGTCTGCGGTCGAATCGCGCCCCATGATGAACAGGCATTTTTTATAGGAGAATAAATGATAAATAATAGGCGGGAAAAGATAACGGCCGAGATCCTCATAAAATGGATTGCAGAAAAGGGTGCTCTTTCCCTGTAAAAGCCGCAGGCAGCCTTCGACATAACTGGGTTCAATTTCTTCGGCTGGGAATTGTTTAAAGTAAAGCGATATCGTTTTGAGGTCTTCATCCTCAGAATTGTCCAGAAATCCCAAATCTTTATCGATTTTTGGCGGTTCTGGGATTTCTTTGTCCAGGACATCCGGCGTCCGGCGCAGCATGTTATCCGGATAGGTCGTCCTCAGTTCTTCCCAGATCTTGCGGTAATTGGGATTGACGGGTTCTACTTTTACCGGAGCAGGCTTGGGTGCCTCTTCTTCTTTTTCAAATTCGAGGCCATATAAGAATGTGACAGCTTCGCCAAAAACCAGAATGATAAAAACCGGATAAAAAGAGGCTTTAAAAAATGCCCATTCCGGGTGATAGACAGAAACCAGAAAAACGAGCAGTGAAGCGACAAAAACGCCGATATATGCACCAAACAGAAGTTTTCGGTAGGAAGTCGTCTGTGGTTTGACGAACCAGCCATTGATCTTTTCTTCATCATTTGCGGCATCTGCGTTTTTAGGCAGCGGCGGCTGTTTTTTTCCGTTCTTTTTACGCTTGTTGTCGGTATCGTGCTTTTGGTAATAATCGCGCGGAATTTCTTCCAACTGATAAAAGCGCGTGCAGGTGATGCGCATGAGCTCGTCATTTTTCCAGACGCGGTTGAGAATTGGAAGCAGTAATCCCTTAATGGAAAGGAAAATCAGGGCGCACGCAAAATTGACAATATAAGCAATGAAAAGATTGAGTTGGAAGGTGTTTCCAAAACAATCTCTCATAAAGGAGAGCGTCTTTATCAGAGATTTTGGAAGTGTGCCATTTTCAATCGCTTTTTTGACAGCTTCGCGGATTTCAGGATTAGGAATGTT
>JAGACY010000053.1 GCA_017613855.1 Pseudomonadota bacterium | reverse complement strand
CATCTTGATCGACGACAGGATGTTGGCGATCGACGAAAGGCCGAGGTATTTGAGGCGATCGAGGAGTTCGGCTTTGACGCCATAGCGTTCGGCGAGGAGTTTGCGGCCGGCTTCCGTGTTGAAGAGGCAGTAGATGTGGTCGGAGGCTTTGTCGCTGAGGCCGAGGACGTAGTCGGTGTTCATCACATTGTGGATGAGAGGCACGTGTTTGTCGCCAATACCCTGGATGTTGTGATCGCCGAAACCGTTGTAGAGGAGCGTCGGGCATTCGAGGGCTTCGACAGCAACGATCTTGGAGCCGTAGTGATCCTTGAGGTAATCGCCTGCGCCGATGGTGCCGGCAGAACCGGTGGCGGATACGAATGCACGCAGTCTGGCGTCGGCATGGGTCTTCTGGAAGTTTTTGAAGACGTTTTCGAGGGCCGCGCCGGTGCAGAAGTAATGTGCGAGGTGATTATTGAATTCAGCGAACTGATTGAGGATGAAGTTCTTGGAATCCTTGGCGAGTTCGTTGCATTTGTCGTAGATTTCCTTGACGTTCGATTCGCAGCCATAGGTGGCGATGATGTCTTCGTCGGGGTTGACGGTCCATTCGCGGAGCCACTGGAAGCGTTCCTGGCTCATGCGTTCGGGCAGGATCGCGACGCCACGGCAGTTCATGAGGCGGCTGATGGCGACGCCACCACGGCAATAGTTACCGGTGGACGGCCAAACGGCGCGGTGCTTGGTGGGGTTGAAGGCACCGAGGATGACGCGCGGAGCGAGGCATGCGTATGCAGCAAGAACTTTGTGGGATCCAATCATCGGGGCGAGGCAGCCGACCATCGTGATGATGGTGGCATCGACACCGGTCATTTCCTTGGTCAGCACGAGGTGAACGGGGACGTCGACGAGCGAGCGGCGATCCTCACCATTGTACCAGTGAACGCGGTACAGGTTGAGGGGATTGGGCGCATCTGGATCGACATCGGCGAGTTTGGCCTTGATGTCTGCAGGGATTTTGCTGGGGTCGGCCAGCATGGCGAAAGTCGGCAGGGTGAGCTTCTGCTCTTTAAAGCGAGCGGCTGTCTCGTTTACAGTTTTCTCATCGGCGACTTTCGTCGTTACACCAAGTCTTGCTAAGATCTTTTCCATTTTTCTGTCCTTGTTAGGGTTAATAAGAGAGACGTTCCATGGAACGTCTTTACTCGTGTTTTTTGGGGGATTTCCCCCATACAGACGGTTAATTTTATCACGCATAGAAGCGGCGTTCAATCGTAAATGACTGGTGTGATATGTATGTATTTTGTGTGGCGCTCGCCTATGCGCATAGGGCGACCACATTGGGTCGCCCCTATAGCACATACGGCTCGCCGGGGCGGCCACGCAGGACCGCCCCTACATTTGGGTGCTCGCCTATGCGCATAGGGCGACCACATCGGGCGACCAAATTGGGTCGCCCTTACATGGTCGCCCCTACTGCACATACGGCTCGCTACGCGGCTATCTGCGATACGCCGCGTTGAGCTAAAATCGCGCGCTCACGCCAAATCCCGTCATTTGCGGGCTTACGTAGAAATTCGGCTGCCAGCTAAACCCAGTGGCATCATCCCGATACTTGTTGAATTTTACCGCATCGGCAATCAAGAGGCTGACACCGGGAATTATCATTGCCGCACCGATAGGCGCGAGGAATATGCCGGTAACGACTTTGCTGTCATCCGAGGAATCACTGATCATGAGTCCGGTACCGACGGCCAGGGATACGACGCCTGCACCGAGCAGACCCCAGCCCCAGCCCCGATAGAGGTTGGATTGGTGTTTCCAGTCCAATTCGGGGGCGATCTTGATTGCCGTTTCAGAATTGCCGGATAAAACCAAATCGCGATATTTGTTGAACTTCACTGCATCGGCAATCAGCAAACTGATACCAGGAATCAGCATGAGGCCGCCCAAAGCAGCAAAGCCGGCTCCCAGTCCCGTCAGAAAATAGCCATCATTGCAATCATACTCGTGGCAGCTTTCTTTGGCATCCACAATGAGCAGTGCTGTCCCTGTCACAGCCAGGCCAAGGCCGGTTCCAAACAATCCCCAGCCCCAGCCCCGATATAGCGCCGAATCGTGTTCCCAGTCCTCGGGGACGACGAGCCATTGCTCAGACAAATTGCTATCTGCAATGCTCTCCTGTGCAAACCCCGCATTGGGTTGTATGCAAAACCAAAAGAACGATATGAAAAAGAAAACAATGATGCGGACGATGCTTTTCATGATAATACATTATATTTATTGAATGATTGAAACTAAAAAAGAAATGGCACAGAAACCACGTACCATTAAAGTTAAAATATAGAATGCATCAACCATGCCAGCAAAATTAGGTCGTCATACTTGAAATCATCGTTATATGTTTGGATATTTCACTATCCAATGTGTTAATTATTGGATAATTCAATATTCATTTATAATGCGCAATGCACAATTAACAATGCATTCTGTGAAGTAACAATCTTTTGTTAAATTGGTACAATTTTTGTTTTGCCGCATCAGGCATTTGTATTTCTTTGATGCAAATGATCATCTTTAGGCTGCCGCTTTGGCTATTTGGGGAATCATTATTATGTTTAACAAAATTGCATCGTTTAGCTCTTTTTTGATGTTTATACTTTTGGTTCCGTATCTTGCCCATGCGCAGGACGAGGTGACACCATCGTTTGAAGAAAAGTTCGGCGGATGGTATATCGATGTGGATGCACAAGGCGGAGCAGGCCTGGATGTCGGATGCAATGAATCATGGAATGACTGTTATGGAGAGGATCATAAAAAATATAATGAGGCGCATCATACGAACATTGGAATTAAAGAATACGCTTTATATCATGCAGATTCTTATAGAGCCGCAGGACTATTCAAGGTTAATGCAGGATATTTATTTGGAGTCGGAAAGCGATTTTTTATAGGTCCGGAGATTTCCATTTCATCCGCGTTCGGATTTATCCGCAATGAGTTTAACATGCTAGCGAATGCCGATGCACGATTTCGTTTCGTTGCCGCTATTGTCGGAGGGCATGCAGTGGATCTTTCTGCCGGATTGGGATGGACAATAGATAGTGATTTTCCCTATCTCCCCTTGCAATTGGGATATACTTATACATTCGACAATGGCTTTATGATTGGATGCAGCTTCGAGTTAAGGCTTTTGTTTACCCAAGAAATAAAAGAATATGGTGATGATGTATTGGCATACCCGGGCTGGATTGGGGCAGGCATACGTCTGGGTTATCGTTTTGGGCGTCGCAGCTAGCGATACACAAAAAAGCACGCCGTATTTGCCTACGGCAAATAGGCGTGCAAGCGAGCCGTAGGTGCGGGTCTCAAACCCGCACCAAAGCGAGCTAATCCTCTTGTTCATAATAATAGGAATAATCCACACCTTTCATAAAAATCTCGCGATCATGGATTTTATCAGTGAGTGCATTTTGAACGAGCGTTTTTATGTCTGTACTGCTTACGATGCTTCGTTGCATGGCTTTGAGATAATCATATTTGGGGATTTTGCTCCAGTCCACACAGCGTTTTAAAGATTTTTTGAGCATCAATTCGAGCCAGATTCGTGGTGATCTGCCGTTACCCTCGCGAAATGGATGTGCTACATTCATTTCGACATACTTATTCATAATTTCATCCAAAAGTAGATTCCGGCATGTTTTCTATCGTTTGTAATGATTGAGCCAGAAACTTTACCGGTGCAAAGGAAAAACCGCCTTTGGCAATATTGACCGTTCGAATTTGACCGGCAAAATCATATAAACCACCAAACAAATACCCATGAATCTGCTGAAGTCCTTTAACAGTACCGACTTCGATGCTGTCGATGAACGATGTTTCATACAAGGCATAAGCCTTTTGTTTGCTCTTGCCGTCGATGGTCTCATCACTAAAGGTAAACCATTCGATAAAACGATTGGCTTTGTTAGATGGAAAGACTTTGCCTAAAGCAATCACTCCTTGATAATCCGGAACATCGGTAATTCGTTTTTTCCCATCCGGAGCAGTCAGCTTCAACTGGGTAGTGAGACTAACCACCTGAGGAAACTCCCGTCGCAGCTTGGGTTTGCGGTACTTCCAGTAGTTGCGGTTTTTGGTGTAATCATCCTGATCGCGCAGTACGGCGATGATATCGAGTACAGAAAATACCATTTGGATGTTTCGTCAGACCAGATGGCTCTGACCTCGCGGTCATCGAAAAAGCGGATGGAGATTTTAGGCATTGGGTGACCTCATTATTCCTCATTTGTAATATGATCGATAGATGTTTGGATATTTCATTATCCAATTTGCGTTGTTCTGGATAATTCGATTTTCATCTAATCACATGCGCTTGTGTCCACCTGACACACATGGTGACACAATTGAAATTCGTCCGGAGTATAAATCATTGTGCCTTCTACATCTCTGCAATTGTATATAATCGTGATATCGCCAATACCTTTGTATGAAGAATCTACGGTTGAGCGTTATCCGTCTCACACTCGCCGGTATCCCGGAAGACTTTGACACAGTGTTCATAATTGGCTGCATCTTGGCAGCAACGTTCAGCTTCCTTTTCCCATTCTCCTGGGGCCGGACCATAATAATCTGTGCAGGCAGCAAAAAACGAACTCGCAGCGATGCCTGTTCCTGTAATGATGCTAATAAGTTTGGTGATGGCTTTCATTATTCCTTCTCATAAAAAAATTAAAAACGTCCGCTGATTCCAAATCCGGTCATTTCCGGCGTCACATAGAATTCCGGATGCCATGTCAAATTACCCGAAATTGCATTGCGTCGATAGGGCGCAAATTCAACGGCTTCTGCAATGAGCAATGCAACACCTGTAATCGTGAAAGCGGCACCACTGAAGACTAAAATTTCTCCGGTTAGTACTTTTTATCATAATACGCTTTGTCTACTCCATATGGAAGTGATAATTTTGGAGATATAATTCATGATGGTGCCTGCTAAAAACGTATTAGAAACGGCCAATAAAGCCAAATCCGGACATTTCGGGGGAAGCAAAGAATTGTGGCTGCCATGTAAATCCATGTGCCACTTCACCTCTGCGATAAGGATTGAATTTGACGGCTT
>JAGACY010000483.1 GCA_017613855.1 Pseudomonadota bacterium | reverse complement strand
TCTCGGCCTGATGTTCAGCAATATATTGTTTAAGTTCATCGGGATTATTGAATTGGGGCTCATTTTGGGTATTGTCGGGAGCAGGTGGAACCGGTGCAGCTGCCGTATCAACTGTATCGTTCGGTTCTGCCGTGGGTTGTTCTCCGGAGGGGATCGGCAAATCTTTTGCAATTTCCTCTTTGGGGATTTCCTGCGACGGAGCATGTTCGTCAGGTGCCTGCGGTTCTACATTTTTTAAATCTGTTTCCTGGGGAGGAATGTCGTCTTTGACGGTTTGCACTGCAGGCTCTGAGGTCGATTGGTCATCGGAGGTGCCGAAAAGCATCTGGCAACCAGAGAGTATCACGAAAGAAAAGACAAAACTGGCGTAAATGAGCTTTTTCATTGGTGAGTGATTGAATGATTGTTGTGAACTGGGGAAATGCAGGCTAAATAAAGGGTTATGAATGAAGCAAGGTGGCTTATGCCACCTTGCCTGGTTAATCATGTAGGATTATTGGGGAGAATGATGGAATGGGTGTTTTTTAGAGAAATTATATTTTTAACAAAATATATTAATCTGGTTAGAATTTAGGCTAAGGATAGCATTCATTAGACACGCTGGTGCAATTTGATTCGCATTTGGATATTTCATACGAGCCATTAGTACAATGGCATTTGTAATATTTTTCGTTTGAAATTTAATTTTGCATTCATTAACATCTTTATCAGAATTACACATTTGAGCACATACTTTATAGGCATCCGAAAGAATGCTGAGCTGGGTGTTCCATTCGGTATTCTTCTCCAAATTGTCACAGGAGGCAAATGCCTCGCCCATACCCACCCCAGATAAGGCAAGCGCCATGAGTCCAGGCAATACGAACTTTATTTTCATGTCTGACTACCTTTTGCACAATGAATTTGAATGCATCTGTATGCATTTTTGTCATCTATGACAACCCGTCTCACGACGAGCAGCCAACATATCGTGCAGTTTAACGAAATCGAAATTGTGATGCAATTTGATTGTGTTCAGAATACTGGACTGCATTGCAGTTTTCTGGACTGCATTGCAGTTTTCTGCTCTGCAAATAGACATTTTCTTCGTCTAAATTTCGAGCAACAGATTGACCGGGCAATGATCCGAACCATAGACGCCATCTTCAATGTCTGCATCGAGAATTCGATCCTTGAGTTCATCCGAAACAAAAAAATAATCAATTCTCCAACCGACATTATTTTTGCGCGCCCCCATTTTATAGGACCACCACGAGTAGCGGTCTTTGACATTGCCATGAATATGACGGAATGTATCGACATATCCGGCCTCTGTAAATCGATCCAGAAAAGCACGTTCTACCGGTAAAAAGCCAGTGCTGTTCATATTTTGTTTTGGGCGTGCAATATCAATTTCTTTATGAGCAATATTAAAATCACCGCACACGACAATCGGTTTGTGCTTTCTGAGGCTTTGTATATAGTTCAAAAAATATTCGAAGAACCCCATTTTATATTCGAGTCGTTTATAAAAAAATGACCCGTCTGGATTTTTGATTTGTTCGCCGCCATTCGGAAAATAACCGTTGAAGAAGTGAAATTTCTCAAATTCGAGATGCACGATTCTGCCTTCGCCCTGCCAGGTCTTGTCGGGAAGTTCGATTTCAACGGATAGGGGAGGCATCTTTGAAAAGACCGCCGTTCCTGAATAGCCTTTTTTGACAACGGATGTGGCAAAAAAAGATTGATATCCCTCTTTATTTCTGACTTCTTCGGGGATTTGTTCCGGCGAAGCCTTTGTTTCCTGAAAAGCAATGATGTCATTGGTATTATCGTAGAACCATTGAAAATCATCTTTGGCAGAAGCTGCCCTGATGCCATTGATATTCCATGAAGCCATTGAAATTTTCATACGCACACTCCTGAAGGCAGAGATCGATGACCTGCCGTAATGCATGCTCTAGCACAGAACGCATGCTGATTACACTCTAATTACATCACTTGCAAATGATAGCCTGTATGTTCAGTATCCTATCTAAAAAATTGATTTTATGTTCATACTGTTTTGTTGACATTCATTTAAAAGCGAGTGATGAAAATTGCTCAATCTGGCTGATTTGTATAAAATAAATATTCTTTCTCTGGAAACAGCAGCCGCAGAAGCGGGTCTGAGTGAAGCTGAGTTTGAAAAGCTTTGTTTGGCGTCAGGTGTGACAAAATAAAGAAAAAGGGGCGTATCCCGAAGGGATAGCCGCTTTCGCAAGGCGTATGGGGCGAAGCCCCATAGCCGCGCATCTAAAATCCACGTCCATAGATTTCGGACACTTTCTTTTTGTCGAGCATTTCTCTCCAAAGAATGACATGGCCAGCATTGTTGCATCCAATGACGGGGTGTTTGTTGACGACGTTAGATTGGTCTTTTTCTACTTCATACGGAATAGAATTAACAGGGCTTGGCTTTTCAGCGAGTGTATATTTTCCATTTTCGTACTTTATTGTAATTTTTTGTACATCCGGAGAAAGGTCAACGATTTTCTCATTTGTTTTACTGGGGTCTATCGTACGATGTTCCAGACCAAACCATGTAATATAGGCATTGCCCTTTTGATCTATACAGACATCCGAGTATTGTTGTGGCTGGCCTTTAACAGGCGTATTGATATATTCTACAGTATATTCTTTTTTATCTTTATCTTTAAAAGTCAATTTTTTGAATTTAATATATTGATCATCAAATACCGTCGATTTATCTTTGTTATATCCTCGAACCTTAATTCCATAAGTTTTATTATCATTATTATTATCTTCGTAAGTGATGAAGAAAGTGCCGGTTTCGGGGTTCATGGCAATCGAAGGATTCATTTGTTGGCCGCTGGCTTGTGAATTAACGGTAAAGACATCGCCATTGGCTTTTCCATCCGCGTTAAAGGCTCTTGCACGAATTTGATAGCTGTTGTTCGAATCGGTATCATCCTGCCATGTGACGACAAACGATCCATCATTTGCGATGGCGATATCCGGATTTTCTCGAATTCCCTCATCGGCATCGAGGACATTGTGCTGTGCGAATTTTTCGGTTCCCTTGCTGTTAAAACCACGGACATAGATCTGTGGGGTTTTGGCAGATGCGGAAGCATCTTGCCATGCGACGATGAAATCGCCGTCTTTGGTCATTGCAATTTGCGGTTTATTGTGATTGCCTTTGGTATTGGTATTCACCGTCGTCGTCTTAAATCGTTCGTTGCCCAAGGGATCGAAGCCGCGCATCACAATTTGACCGTTGCCGGTATTATTTTGATCATCGACCCAAACGACGACGAAATTGCCGTTATCATCCATTGCTGCCGCAGGCGAATACTGATGGCCTTTTTTATTATCATTGACGAAAAACTGTGCAATTTGGTCACCGGATTTGTCGAGCTGATTACAGCCGGTACGACAGAATATGCGAGCAGCAATATCGTAGTTTTGAGATTTGCCATCTGGAGTTTTTCCATCATCATCTTTTGTTCCTGTCGTGGAATTGTCCTGCCAGACAGCGACGAAATCTCCCGTGCTGCGATTGACGCCAATTGCAGGATTCAGTTGATATCCCTTGGTTTCTTTGTTCATTTCACGGGCAGTGAATGCGTAGCTGCTCACTTTATATTGGCCATTAGCAGGTGCCCTCAGATCGATGAACTCCGTAAAGTGATGTGGATCATTCGAAGGATCTGCGTCATATCTTGTTGTGCAATAGAATTCTTTTTTTCCTGTGGAAAACTTTGATTTTGCCATGGAGGAAACGGTTTTAAACTGGAAATTTTTGCTTGCACTCTTAGGATCAATGGTCAAAATTCGCATCCATCCATTACCTGAATTGGGCTTTACACCACCACTTGCGCTGCTTCCGCATGTTCCGTCTGCTTCGGAAGAGTAGTCGACGACCATTTCAATAAATTGGTTGCCATTTGTGCCATTTTGAAGTCGGTGGGCAGTGGATACTACATGTCCACTTGCGACCAGGATAACATTGCTAAAACGTTTGGCCAGTTCGTTTGCCAATTCTTTTCCGCTGACACCAGTTGGGGTGAGTGGAAGGTAAGCACCATCGGTTAAGTAATCGGGCGTTTCGTCTTTATTCGGCCTTTTTAGGTAATTGTGTGTTGAGATAATCACATAGTGATCGGGATGTTTTTTAATAAGTCTCTCTGCCCAGCAAACCACATCCTTTCTGGCTGCAAATTCAAGCGAAATGAACAGGAATTTGAGATTTCCCAATGTCATCGTGGCATAGGAATTTGTCGTTGACACATACTTGCCGAATTGTGTGTCTGTAGGCCAATTTTTGACATTAGCTGCTTTAAAATATTTGTTGAAGCCAGCAGAACGAGCAGTCCGATCGTAGATACCATCGAACCCTTCAGTGTTACTGCGAGCAATGCGGAAATCATGATTCCCTGGCAACATGAGATAAGGGATATTTGCATTGGCAAGTTCTTTCATAGCTGTCGAAGCGACTTTCCATTCCTCGTCTTCATTAAAATTCGTAATATCCCCAAGATGAATGACCATTTTGATATTATTATCTTTTGCCTGTTTGACGATATATTTTGTTTGCTCTAGGAAACGATTTTCATATTTTCCATTGTAACTTTTAAGCTGAGCTTGTGTATATCTCTGGGTATCGGGCAAAAAGACAATCGAGAATGGCTTGCAGGATTCGCCTTTGGGATCACCGCACGCATACCCGCATTTATAGGTACCGGGCTGACAGACGCCCTCAGATTCAGCACAAGTACTTGTGGTTTGCCATTTTAGGCAGCCATCGACCATGGTACACTGCTGGATATCTGCGCCACTGCAGCGTTTTTCATTCTCTTTGCATTCGTTTTTACATTGCGCTTTGCATTCATTGTTATCACACGTCGGCTTGTCTTTGGAGCATGCAGTTTCTTTCCATTGGGCACAGCCATTTTCATTTTTACATTCAAGAATGCCATCAGCGGATTCATTGCATTGTTTTTCACCAACGGTACACTGATTGCACAGCGCTTTACATTCATTGTTATCGCACACAGGCTTATCATCGGGGCAAGCGATTTCCTGCCATTCTGTGCAGCCATCGACTTCGATGCATTCACGAATGCCATCGCCCGAATCGGTGCATTGTTTTTCACCTAACACACACTCATTGCATTGTGCTGTGCATTCATTGTTATGACATGCGGTATCATCGGGGCATGACGTTTCCTGCCATTGGGTACAGCCATCGACTTCTGTACATTCGAGTATGCCGTCGCCCGAATCGGTACATTGTTTTTCCCCGACGGTGCAATCTGTACATTGTGCAACACACTCATTATTTACGCATGCAGACTTATAACTTGGACATGCAGTTTCCTGCCAGTGGTTGCAGTCTTCGCCTTCGATACATTCGAGAAGACCATTACCAGAATCCGTGCATTTGATTTCTCCGGCGGTGCAATCCGTACATTGTGCCGTACATTCATTATTTTCACATACCGGCTTATCACTTGGGCATTCAGATACCAGCCATTGGGTACAGCCATCGGTCTTGACACATTCAAGAATGCCATCTCCAGAATCGGTGCACTTTTTCTCACCGATAGCGCAATCACTGCATTGGGCAATGCATTCGTTGTTTTCACAGGATGGTTTATCATTGGGGCATGATGTTTTTTGCCATTGGGTACAGCCATCAGTTTCAATGCATTCGAGGAGGCCATCACCGGCGTCATTGCATTGTTTTTCCCCCGGCGTACAGCTTTCTGAGCATTTATCGGGATCCGGATTCTGCGCCTTGCTCCCACTGTCCGATTCGCAGGCAACCATCGAAAGAGAAACAAACAAGGAGAGCAGCCAGAAATATCGTTTCATCATACGACCTCCTGTAATGCGGAATGCAGAATTGTTTTCTCATGCGCAATGCGTAATGCGTAATGCGTAATTGAGAGAGACAATTCATTAAGATCGATACGCCTGGAAGGCGTTTCATTCGTAGGTTATAGCCGGGTGTGCCGCAGGCGCGCCCGGATCGGAATGAATGCGCAATAGGATGTGGGGTAATGTGCAATTAGCAATGCGCAATGCGCAATTGAATTTGCAAAACCAAAGATAAATTCTAAAGAAATGGTGGAAGATGTGACACTAAAAAGTAAATTTTTTTTACAAACAATGAGGTCACATTGTTGCCCCCAAAAAGAAAACGCGGCGTATCGTGCAACGATAGCCGCGTTAAGCGAGCGTATTGGCCAAAGGCCAATAGCGAGTAGAGACGTGTCGTAACACGTCTCCCCCAAAAAAGTTATCCTTTGACGCCACCGGCAGTGAGGCCGCCGACGAGATGTTTTTGCAGCGCAAAGAAGAGCGCCATGATGGGAATACTGACGAGAATTGCGCCTGCTGCAAAGTAGCCGTACTGAACGGACTGCTCGCCAATGTATTGTTTAAGGGCCACCGGCAGTGTGTAGTTGATTTCGTTGTTCATGAAAGTGGCGGCGAGGATGAATTCGTTCCATGCGGTCATGAACGAGAAAAGTGCAGTAATGGCGATGGCCGGGCGAGCGAGCGGCAGGACGATCGTCGTAAATATTTTGAGGCGCGATGCGCCATCGACAATGGCAGCTTCTTCAAGTTCTTTGGGAATCGTATCGAAGTAGCCCTTGAGATTCCAGACGCAGAAAGGAAGCGCCGTGACGCTGTAGACGAGGACGAGGCCATAGACATTATCGGTAAGACCGAGTTTGCCGAGGATGATGTAGAGGGGGATCATCATGACGACGCCGGGGAACATCTGCGTGACCAGGAAGGCCTGCAATCCCATCTGTCGACCAATAAAGTTGAGTCGTGCAAAGCCGTAAGCAGCAGTACAGGCAAGTAAAACGCCGATGATCGTGGTAATTACCGAGACGATAATCGAATTCCAGAGCTGATGCAAAAAGAGGTTTTGGCCTTCCTGATTGGTGTGGCCCATGACATAGCGGAAATTGTCAAGTGTAAATTGAATATTTTCGGAATTTCCGCCGAGGCCGGCCATATCATTGGGCGTGAGTGCCATCTGAACGACCCAGAAAACGGGATAGAGGACGGCAATACAGACGAGGATGAGGATGAGATTGTAGACGATTTGTTTGATCCAGCGGTCGGTTTTGTTGAGGCCGACGGAATCTTCTACCCATTCTTGTTTAGCCATTATTTTGCCTCCACTGTGTTATCTTTGAGCACGAACTGAGTGAGTTTTGAATAGAGCACAAGAATGACGAAGACGACCATGGCATAAGCTGCGGCATATCCGTACTGATACTGGCGCTCGAAAGCCCATTTGTATGCTTCGGAAACGAGGATTTCGGTGGAGCCGTCGGGCGCCCCCTTGCTGACGAGGTAAATGATGTTGAATGCATTGAATGTCCAAATCGAACCAAGGACGACCGAAGGCATCAATGCAGGCTTAAGCAATGGGAAAGTGACGTGGCGGAAACGCTGCCATGCACTGGCACCGTCGACGGCGGCAGCATCTTCGAGATCGCGGGGAATGGCCTGCAGCGCGCCAAGTGTGACGACCATCATGAACGGGAAACCGAGCCAGGTATTGGTCGTGAGGTTGGCGGCAAACGACGTGAGGAACTCGTTGTACCATTCGACGGGTTCGAGACCAATGGAGGTCAGAATGCCGTTGATGGCACCAAAGCTATGGTCAAACATACCGCGCCAAATCAAAGCCGTGATGTAGTTGGGCATGGCCCAGGGGACGATGAGGAGCACGCGGTAAATGCCCTTGAGTTTAAGCCAGGGTTCACGCAGCAGCAGAGCCAGGCACATACCAATGCCGACGTGCAGTGCAACGTTGGTCACAGTCCAGAGGACAGTCACAATAAAGGTAAAGTAGAAGGACATCGAATCGAGGAACGATGCCTGATCGGACGAGAACAGACGTGCAAAGTTCTGCAGACCGACATAAACAAATTCGCCGTTTTCGTAAGCAAACAATGAGAGAAATGCACCGATGACGAAAGGCAGGAAAACGAGAATAATCATGCCGATGATGGCCGGTGATACGAATGCGGCAGCGACTCTGTTATCGGTATACTCGATGTTGGCTGCTTTGTGTTTTTTGTAGGCGCGAATGCCGAGAATGCACAAAATTGCGAGAATTCCGCAGATAATCGTGACGAGTACTGCGGGATTGCCATCTTCGACGGGAGGCGGTTTGAGCATGGCCACGCGGCTCTGAGCCTCGGCCAATGCGCTCATGACATCGATATTCTTATTGTTGCCCTGAACACTGCGAAGCCACACAAATACGGGAACGGCCAACGCAAATGAAAGAACCGTAGCACCGATATGCATTTTATGTTTTTCGGGCGTGGTCACACTTGGGTTAGTCGATTTTGCCAGGAAGACAAAACCGGCAATAATCAACGAGAGCAACAAAAAGAGCAGATAAGGTGTTTCACCTGAAGGACCGCCGAAGAGGGATTTTTGAAGTGCCTGCTGCATGGAGGCCCAGAGCGACCCCATTTCGGGACGGTTACTCGAAGGCTGAGCGTGATCGAGCTGAGCCAGGAAAACCGGTGCAACTTCTTTGATAAATGCGGTTTTAGGGGAATTGTCTGCCTTGAGCTGATCGTATGCGGGTTTGTAAGCAACCATCTGTTTGCCATCGATCATGCGCTTGTAGGCACCATCGGCAGCAATGTATTTCATAAGTTTGATTGTGGCATCGCGGCGGGCATCGACGGCAGCTTTTTTGGCCGCATACTCCTTGTCAGTTTCTTTCATTCGCGAAAGTTCGATGCTGTATTTGGTATCGCGGGCCATGTAGATGCCTTCGGCCGTCACATAAGGCGAACCGTAAGCATCGGCAGGAGCACCGGGCTCGGTAATCTGCGGGAGCGTGGCTACACCGTAATGCAGGCCGGGGCCGCCATTTTGCTCGGGAAGATCGCCCATAAACCACGGGCCGTTGATGAGCATGTCGGTATCGCCGTCGATAAACAGCGTTTTAATGCGGGCACCGTCGATACCACTGGGAATGTACTGATTAAGTTTTTTTGCAAACTCAAGGGATTTGGCATTGCCTTCGTTTTTGAGCTGAATTGCGCCATTCTCATCGAACAGATACCCACCAAAACCATTGAGCCACACACTATGATAAAAGAGGTTGGTATTCTCATAGACGAGGCCAAAATGCGGTTTGCAGTTAGTATCCTCTTTGGGACAGCTCATCACCGTTTTGGCTTCGAGATACCTGAGAAGCTCATCGGTCGTCCTTGGCGGATTGGGCACGAGATCTTTGTTGTAAAAAAGCACCACGCTCTTATAGGCCAGAGGAATGGCATAAATGCCCTCTTTGGAACCTTCTGGGTTTCGGGTACTGGGCTTGTAGCGAAGTGCCTTGACTGTGGTTTCGTGGTAGGCATTGATATCGCTAGGATCCAGATAAGGCGTCAAATCGGCAATAATTTTATTGTCGGCCCAATTACCGATGACATCGTGCGCTGCAATAAAGGCGTCCGGCCCACTGCCCTGCGGTACTCCAGTAAACACCTTATTTTGAAATGTCTCGCTGGGTACGGGCAGAACCTTGACTTTAATACCAGGATTGACTCGTTCGAAGTCATTGATCACACTTTGGATTGCGTCAGCTTCGGCACCGCGGTAGGCATGCCACAGATCGAGCGTAATCTCCTGCGCACTTGCCGTCAGCGGAAAAAGGCACAGCAAAGCGAGTAAGCACCGCGCCATAATGGAAATGAGGCGACCGTGTTTTTCGCAGCTGCGCGAAAGGTTGGTTTCGTGCATGACAGTCTCCTTATTCATCTTCTTCATTCTCGAGATTTTTGCGCTCTCTATCTGAAATGCCTATGACTTTGGCGGCATTGGCGGCACTCTTTTCGTCGTACTGCGTGCCATGTGCGATGGCTTCGCCGGTTTCTGTGTCGAACAGATGAATCGCCGTCGGCGCAATGTGCAGGCCGACACTCTGGCCTTCTTTATAACCGGCAACCTTCTGGGCTTCGAGCACTGCGAGGAAGGGATGTTCACCCAGTTTAAAGTGAACGTGGCTTTCCCACCCGAGTGTTTCGATGACATCGACGGCTACAGTGAGATTGGCTTCGCGTCCGTCTTCGGCGAGCAAAACATCCTGCGGGCGAATACCAAGCGTGACCTTTTGGTTGTTCTTCAATTTGGAGGCGATTTCCGAATTGATTTCGATTCGATTTTGTTCATCAATTTTGACTTCGGCTTTGCCGTCTTTGATGACGATTGTCGATTCGATAAAATTCATCGCAGGGCTGCCAATAAAGCCGGCAACAAAGATATTTTTGGGCGTAAGGAAAAGCTCGAGCGGCGTACCAACCTGCTGCAGATAACCGGCATTCTTGGTGCCCGTCTCTTTATCGCGTCCGCTCAAAACGGCGATGCGATCGGCGAGTGTCATAGCTTCGACCTGATCGTGCGTGACATAAATGATGGTGGTTTTGAGCTTGCGGTGCAGACGGCGAATTTCGACGCGCATTTGGGTACGCAGCGCAGCATCGAGGTTCGAAAGCGGTTCATCGAACAAAAAGACTTTCGGACGGCGCACGATAGCTCGCCCCATGGCGACGCGCTGTCTCTGGCCACCGGACAGCATTTTGGGCAATTTGTCGAGATATTCATCCAAGCCCAGCATATCGCTGGCTTCTGCCACGAGTTTGTCGATTTCTTCCTTGGGCATTTTGCGGACTTCGAGGCCAAAAGCCATATTTCGGCGGATCGTCATGTGCGGATAAAGTGCATAACTCTGGAAAACCATTGCAATATCGCGATCTTTTGGGTGAACGTCATTGACGAGTTTGTCGCCAATGTACAACTCACCTTCTGTAATAGACTCAAGACCAGCAATAGTTCTGAGCAAAGTCGATTTACCGCAACCGCTTGGGCCGACGAGAACGAGAAATTCACCGTCACGAATGTCAAGGTCAATCCCTTTTAACGTGGGTTCCGCATTGCCATAACGTTTTACGATGTGTTTGAGCGTAAGTCCTGCCATGCCATCTCCTTCATGTTGCTATCAATGACGTTTTCGAATCAAATACGAACTCGTCAAAAGAACAAAAAAACCGCATGGATATTACGCCTGAGCGGGTACTTTTAGCAACTTTTGCGAACATAAATGGCATTTTTTTTTGCGCGCGGCCTATGCCCTTGGGGCATACGGCCTGCGCACGCCGCTATCGCTGATGGCGATACGCGGCGTTGAACATAAAAAAGCCGCCCCAATGCGCTTGCAAAGCAACTTTGGGACGGCCAGTCCAACTACCTATACAAAACCGGTATTTTAGTAGAAATTCCAATGCCAGGTTTCGTAGTCATAAGGATGGAAACTGTAAGTGGATGCATTGGAACTGAGCCAGTACCAAAGTGATGGTTTGTCGGTTCTGCTCGAGAATCCGGAAATATCGACGGCATTGCCGCCGCAGTGATTACTGTATCCCGGTGCAGCAGCCAAAGAGGTATTGAAATCGCGGTCGACATAGAGCTCAATGGCACCCTCGCTTCCGCCGACACCGCCCGTTGCGGCTACTGTCGCTTCGTCGGTCATGCCACGGAATGAACTGGCAACCCCCGAAATAGGCTGAGAACTGTTCAACGATGCTTTGGCCATGGCATTGAATTGAGGGGCACCTGCGGCAGACATTTTGCCGCATGGTTTGTCGTAGGCGGAATAAATCGGTGTATCGGGCGTCATCGAAGAATCGAGCTCAACGCCTTTCGAGAAGGGAATGGCTTTATTCTTCTCATGTGTATAATTTGGCGACGCAATGCGAAGTTTTGCCCATGTCTCGGCATCACAAACGGCTTTTTTGCCGTTATTGAGGCAATCTTTAAAGAACTGACAGACGTTCGTTCCCTTGACATAAAAATACTGAAAACGCATGAGCGCTGTCGCTGTGCCCTTGCCGAAATCGCCATCGACGCCAATGGAATTGCCATAACGGCCGGCATTGTGTTTATTGAGAAGTTTTTGCAGGGTTTTAACTTTGTTGTTACTCTGACCATAGCGAACTTCATCGGTTCCCGTATAGTCATCCGCATCTACAGCGACAGGTGTCGTATCTTCGGGTTGGGTTTCTTCAGGCTTGTTTTCTTCGGGTTTGGTTTCTGGCGTCGCAGCAGGGGCTGGAGATGCGGAAGCATCCGAGGTAAAGCCGGCAGCTTTTTTGGATTGAGGACCAAAGCAGCCATCGACTTCGAGCCCTTTGGAGGCCTGCCAGTCGGCGATGGCCTGAACGGTAATCGGGCCAAAGGAATTATCTTGTTCGACACCGACAAGTGCCTGAATTTTGATGCAAATCGACTGGTTATTATTTTTATTGTAACTGACGGCAGTGTTAATTTCACTCTTCGACAATTTGTGGGAGGGGACGGCAGTGGTGGTTGTCGAAGCAGGTGCCGGTGCAGTTGTTGTTGTGGTTGTTGCCGGTGTTGTCGTTGTGGTTGTCGGTGCCGGTGTTGTTGTGGTGGTTGTCGGTGCCGGTGTTGTCGTTGTCGTCGTTGCCGGTGCTGCAGCTGTGGCTGACCATCCATCTGCTTCTGCAGTCGCTCTGGATTTGGGGCCGAAGCATCCATCGACTTCGAGCCCTTTGGATTGCTGCCATTTGGCAATGGCACCCACTGTAATTGGGCCAAAGGAATTATCCTGTTCGACGCCGACCATTGCCTGAATTTTGAGGCAAATATCCTGGCTGTTTGCTTTGTTGTAACTGATGGCGGAATTGATTTGCGACTGTGTCAGAAGGGAGCTGCCGCCAGAAGTTGTGGATCCGCCTGATGTTGTTGATGTGGAGCCGCCCGATGTGACAGAAGAACCGCCATCGACGACACGCATGGCTTTCATATCCGATTTAGGCGCACGGTCGTGCGTACAGCCATAATCTTTACCTTTGGCTTCGATCATCATGCCACCGGTTCCCATAATGGCGGCATGGCCTGAATTCACGAGCAGATCGCCAGGCTGAGCATTGGAATAGCCAACATCCTGGTTTTTATAGTTGATCTGACTGCTTGTTCCGTGCCCGATATCGATTCCTGCAACTTCTTCAAAAACTTTGTGTGTCAATCCTGAGCAGTCCACGCATTCCATGCCGCTCTGGTTGACTTTGCTGTAACTGTGTCCACCCGGCTGAAGATGTTTGTACCATCCGTTGTTGGTCGCATCCGGGTACCAGCTCGAAAGCGTGCTGACATTGCTGTCTGTCAGTGCTTGTCCTTTACCACCCCAGCAATAGGGATTGCCGCGGTTAACGTATTCCATCGCCTTGTTGACGACCTTTTGGGCAAGAGAAGATCCGCTTCCTGAACTCGATTCTGGTGATTTGCTTTCCGGCATGGTTTGTTCTCCTTATGTTGTTGGTTATTATCTACACACAATACACCTATTTAAATATTAACATTTTGTATATGCGCTTACCAAATCATATTATGTTTTTTTTTTCAGAGTCGGGGGAAAAACGAATTCTCCCATTCTGTATGAGACATTGAGATTTTGAATCAATTATGCTTTCTTCTCTGGACACCCTTATTGTTGCATTTTTTCTCATTCTCATGTTGGTCATGGGACTTCGTCTGCGCAATAAAACCAAAGATGCCCCCAATTACCTTCTTGGCGGTCGGGCACTGACTTTGCCGGCATTTGTCGCAACGACGGTTTCTACTTGGTATGGCGGCATTCTTGGGGTCGGCGAATATGCCTGGTCTTATGGCATTGCAAACTGGCTCGTTTTTGGTGTGCCCTACTATGTGGGGGCCATTTTATTTGCGCTTTTGCTAAGCCGCAGGGCGAGATCATCCGAAGTCTTGAGCATCCCCCACCGATTTGAGCAGTATTATGGTAAGAAAGCGGCCATCTGTGCAGGCATTCTCATATTTTTAACGACTGTACCCGGTGCCTACATGCTCATTATGGGAACCATTTTAGGGCTGTCTTTCGGCATCGGCTCAGCATTGGGAATTCTGGCAACCGCACTGTTTGTCGTGTTTTATCTATGGCGCGGCGGTTTTAACGCGGTTGTGAGAACAGATGCACTTCAGTTTGCACTGATGTTTGGTGGTTTTATCGTTTTGTCGCTTTGGCTGCTTATCGGCTATGGCACCGAGCCTCTGTCAGCATTGCCGCCATCCCATCTTGAACCGCTGGGCGGGCAATCCATCGGCAGCATTTTAATTTGGTACATCATTGCACTTTCGACGCTTGCAGAACCCAATTTTTTTCAGCGTGCGTATGCCGCCAAAACCCCTCAAATTGCCCGCAGAGGACTGCTCATCAGTGTCGGATTTTGGGTCTTTTTTGATGCCATGACGACGCTTTGCGGGCTTTATGCACGCGCACTTTTACCCGATTTGGCGACGCCGCTTCATGCCTTTCCTGCACTTGCTGCCGAGGTCTTGCCCATCGGTCTTGTCGGCTTATTTTTTACGGGACTTTTGGCGACGGTTTTGTCATCGCTCGACTCGAATTTATTTACAACTGCGGCAACTTTGGGACGCGATTTATGGCCACAAAAATGCTTCGAAAAAATGGACATTCAATCGCGCACGCGCATCAGTCTCGTGATTGGTGCCATTATCGCATCAACTATCGCTTTGATTTCGGATTCAGTCGTTAAAATCTGGGAAGTTTTTGGATCGATGAGTGCCGCTTCACTATTGATTCCCATACTGTCCTCTTATTACCCGAAATTCCGCATGAGTAACCGGGGATCACTCGTTCTCATGATGGTAGGATGCGGTGTTACCGTCACCTGGTTTATCGTGCAAAAAATCACGGGTGAATTGATTTTTGGTCTGAGACCACTCCTGGCCGGAGGCATCGCAGCCATTCTTTGCTACCTCATTGACCAAATTATCCGGAGAAAAATTAACGCCAAATCCACCGCTGTTTAATCCCGTGTTTTTCATTGATTTTAGGGATTTTTTTCTATTCTGAAGGCCACTTTTTGGGCCCCCAAAAAAT
>JAGACY010000482.1 GCA_017613855.1 Pseudomonadota bacterium | reverse complement strand
CAATGCCCTCCTGGTAAAAAGTCATCGGCGAAATGGAGGCTGATTCCTGCTCTGCAACAGGATTGGAGCTCATAGAAGGCAGCCTTTCATCAGTGACATTTTCATACGGTTTGGCGGGCAATTTTTTGGCATTACCGGAGGATGAACCAAAGTAAGCGCGCTTTTTCTCTTCCGAAATGACGATGTCTTCGTAAACATCATCCGAGAAATTATCATTGGGTTTATATTCAAACTGAGAAGATACACGAGCGTTTTCCGGCTCAATTCGTACGACTTCGCGCGCGTCCAAAGAAGTACGTCTGGACAGCATATTGACCATATCCTCGAGTTGAGAAACTCTTTTTTCGAGGCTGGCTATTTTAGTTTTCTGGCGAAGTTGGGCAGCTTCCAAATCTTCGATTTGGCCCTGCAAAGCGACCTTATCACGCTCGGAAAAACCGCCATTTTGGGTCGCACATCCCATAAGGCTCAACGCCATACCCAGTAAGATCAATCTCCTCATGATACACTCCAGAGGTGTCCACAATCAGACGAGACTGATTTAACTCAAATTATCGGGTATGGCACATTTTGAAGGTTTGAGATTTAACGGCGAATGGCTTTTACCAACAAAATTGCCGATGCCGTTGCAACCGAAAGGATAGCAAGACGAATGAGAAAAGCTTTTTTACAGCATTTGCATTCTTCTTCCTGTTCGAAATCGTGTTCATCGCAACAGCATTCTTTTTCACAACCACAATGGCAATCTGACATAGCTTGAATCTCCTTTTGGGCAAAGAGTAATGAATAAGGGTGAGTGAGCATGAGTGTTCCTAAGTTTAGGTCTGAAGCTAAAGGTGAATGGCATTTCAAATGCGGAATGCGGAATGCGGAATGCGGAATTGGGATGCAAAACTAAGGGGCGACTCTAAAGCTAAAAATTTCATTCTTTAGGAATAACCTTGAGAATTCTCTAACTGCTAACTGCTAACTGCTAACTGCTAACTGCTAACTGCTAACTGCTAACTAATTCCTTCGTGTTCCCGACTGCTTGGTATCGCGGGCGAGTGCAACGAGTCTGTCGACATGTTCATTGTGTTGAATGCCGACATGGGCTTTCACTTTTAGGAGCTGCAGATTTGAGCATTTTGCCATTTCATCCTTCACCTGAGCGATCAAATCGAGATTCTTGGTTGCCTTCATGGATCCGGACAAAACCCCGATGGCATAATTTGAATCTGTGTAAAGGAGTATGGGAAGAGATTTATTCTTAATATTCTGCAAAGCGACGAGAATCGCAGTCAGTTCGGCAATATTATTGGTCGATTTGCCGAGATATTCCCAAATTTCGAGGCTATGTTCACCATACATGAGGAGAATGCCGCTGCCCGCGGGCCCCGGATTGGGGCTAGCTCCGCCATCTGTATAGGCGACGATAGTATTTGGCGGAATCACGTCGATTACAGGTTCTTTTACAGTAGTGGTCGGAACTTTGCGAGGTTTGGGTGGTTTTGTAACCGACTCATCCAATTCTACCGGTTCAGCCCCCGGAATTAACGTCAAATTGCTTTTCACAGTGGAATACTCGGCGGCACCGGTTTTGTTGTCATAGCGATACCTGACACGCCCATCCTCAATGACCGGCATGTAATGTTCATCGACTTGTGCGTAAACTTTAATTTTATTTTTAAAAAGCATGCGCAGCCACGGCATAATCCAACCACTAATGAAACATGATTAACCGAATTGGCCTTCAGCCATTAAAGAAGGCTGTGTTGAACCAACGTGGATATGAAATAAGCTTATAGCTTATAGCTTATAGTACAAAACGCATTTATTTGAGTTTCAGACTTTTGCCCTCAAGACTGAATAAACGTCTACAAGCTACACGCTACAAGCTAAAAGCTCGAATGAAAATTCCATTCGTCAAACGCTCCACGCTTGTACAACAGAGCCTTAAAAGAACAGAATGCGGATAACCAATGCCAAAAGGATGATGAAGAACAGGCAGACGACCGTGACGAGTTCCGGGAAATGCTTGTCATACAAATTATCGACAAACAAAGAGAAACGATGGCTGCCGTGCCTGCAGATACGATAAAAGCTGCTGTTCACAAACATGCCGATGATACCGACATCGTTATTTGGATTATTCTTTCTCCCTATGAAGTGAGTTCGTTGTTCATGGAAAACAGGCGGAAGATCTTCCGTTCGTGGCTCACCAGGACCATTGGGGTCATTTTCATTGAAAAATTTGGTCGGCTGTTCATGGAAGATAGGAGGCAAGTCATCGTCATCATCTTCATCGGGCATTGCAGTATGATTGATTGCAGTCTGCATACCGCTGATGTCTGGTTCTTCATTGAAGATAAGCGCATTCAGAGAAGGTTTTTTAGAGGCAACGAACTCGGGCTGTTGCAGAGCGCGGGTCGCAATCTGCATCTCGTCGCTAATGGGATCCAACAAATTAGTTGGATCATCGCCTGGATTTTTAAAAGGCAAATCACTTGGCTGGGGATAGGGCGCAACCGCAGCCGGTTCATTTCCGGGCCTTGGATATGCCGCAGCCGTGGCCGGTTCCTTGCCCGGTTTGGGATAAGGAGACAATCCTGCCGGTACAGGCGGCTTTGGGACAGGAGGTACACTTTGAAGACTTCTTGAACTCGGCGCCGGAGGAAGCGAAGGCGGCGCTTTTCTTGGAGGGAATGAAGGCGGTTTAATCCCATTTGCCCGATTTCCTACGCTCCCCGGATTGAGTGCAGCCTGCATTGCCACTGCAGGATCGACACGACTCATATCATCCGTAGGACCGAATTCATCGTAATCATCCCCCATGACTATCCCTGCGGGGGAAGGTTTCACTGTTGTAGGCTCGGCACTCAGAGCATTTATTACGGTTTCCTCACCGGGAGCCTTGGCATCGACGGTCGTCGGTTCTCCGGCAAAGAGCATCGTATTGGAATTGCTGATATCCATATTTCCAAACGACGACGTATCGAACGTTGGAATTTCATCTTCATCAATATTGCCAAATTTAATTTTATTGCTCTTGCTGCCTACAAAAGTGGGTTCATCATATTGGATATAGGCACGTTTTGACCCAGAAACGCTGGTGTATTTATCGAGGTATTGTGAATGATATCGGGTAATTGCATCGATATCATAATACATCTCTGCTGCGTTGGAATAGCGTTCACTAATCTTCTTGGCCAATGACCGTTTAAAGATGGCCAACAAAGGCCCTTCATTGAACGGTGGGGGAATCTCCGGGAATTTTTTGATTTGTTTTTCAATGACTTCGGACAGTGAAGATCCACCGCAAGCCTGCTTGCCTGTAAGCAATTCATAAAAGACAAGACCTACGGCATAAAGATCGGAATGAGGCCCGACTTTTTTCCCATAGAATTGCTCAGGAGGCATGTACTGTGGGGTACCAAAACCAACGGCTGACGTAAAGTTCTGTCGCGTTAAATCGGGCTCAGACCCATTAAAAGCTTTTGCAATACCAAAGTCACAGAGCTTAACGACATCCGTTCGCAGTCCCTGCCGAACAAGCATAATATTGGCAGGTTTAAGATCTCTGTGGACAATGCCCTGATGATGGGCTTCCGACAGCGCATCCAATACCTGAAGAATGATTTCACTCGCATAGGTATAGGAAAATGGCGCATCCCGGCCAATGAGAATCTCAAGATTCAGGCCACAGACATATTCCATGACGAGAAAAAATGTCCCATCATCATGGATACCATAATCGAAGAGCTGAACAATTCCCGGGTGACGAACTTTTGAAATGACGGATACTTCACGCAGAAAACGCTGTTCCCTATCACTGACCTTAGATTCGGCAGCATCTGGACGAGAGCATTTTACAGCGACATCCATCCCCGTATTCGTATCTTTGGCGCGAAAAACGTCACCAAAACCGCCCTCGCCAACCTTTTCTTCAAGAAGGTAGTGGGATATTTTATCACCAACTTTCATTCTTGCTCCTGATTTTTTCGAGATGAATCCTGAGTCTCTTCGTCAGTCTGATTCCAGGCTCCTTCTGTGTAAATGACCTGATCTCCCATCGAACAAGAAACAGCAAGAACGATTGTATCAGATACGCAATGTTCTGTACATGATGAGAGTTGTTTATCTGCTTCATCTTCCGATATCTGGCCATGTGCCAATTCTTCGGCACAAGGGATTGCACATGCCTCATCGACAGCATTATCTCTCGCCTCTTCGAGTGTGGGCCCGGCTGCCTGGGCATTGTAAAGTGAAGAATTCTGATCAATTTTGACCTCACAATAAATGAGATCAAGCTTTGGGGCGTTTGCAATTTCCACATTGTCTTCAGAAGACTCCACCACGGCTTCATGCGCATTCTCTGCAGGCACCTGGACATTCCCCGAATCAGCCAGTTCTGTCTCTTTTGCCTGTATTTGACCGGATTCTGCCGGAGTCTGTGTCACTTTGGGATTTTCTGCCGCCTCTGCAGATTCAGGCTGTTTTTCAGCCGGAGTTGTCCCCTCAGGTACTTTGACCTGAGAAGCCCCACACCCCATGCAAATGCACGCAACGATAGTCAATGTTGATAGATGATTAAAAAAAGCCAATGATTTCATACCCACATCCCCCCTTCTCACTCTTAAGAGAGGGAAAAACTCATTCTGTTTTATCCGAAGACGAATCCGTTGACGCCAATGAACCATAATCTATGACCACATGGATATCGTCATCTGTATTTGCCTTCTTATCAGATTCTTCTTTTTTCTGATTCATTTTTTCTATCATTTCTTCACGCATTTTCTCAGCCATTGCGGCATGCATATCGAAATCTTCTTCAACGTCTGCACGTTCGGCGGTATTAGCATGAATCATATCGAGATCGGTATAGGCAAACCCTTTAATCACGAGATCTTCAGGAGCCACCTTTTCGACTTTTTCATCAGGATCAGTCGATTCCGTCGGCTTAAGCTGAAGCTGTTCGACTTTTGGTTTAGCAACGCCCGTCTTCTTAAGCTCTTCGAGTTCCCGCATGGCTTCTTCGCGTTCACGAAGCGCCTGTTCTCGCGCAGCTGCCTGTTTTTCTTCGATAAGTCTGGCCATGCGCTGCTGATAGTTCTCCGTCTTTTTGACTTCGTATTCAGTGCCATCCAGTTCGAGTTTGAGCGCCTGCTTTTTAGCCATTTCTTCGGCTTTGCGGGCCTGCTCAGCTTCAAGTTCTCTCAGCTGTGCCTCACGATCGAGAATATCCCCTTCGGATTCATCCGTGCTTTCATCCTCAAAGAATTGATTGAAATCACGCGTTTGTGCAGTTTCATGAGGTGTCTCAGAATCACTGTAGGCATCCTCCATTTCACGCCTGGTTTCATCATTTTCATCAAAGAATGACGCACTAAAATCACGTGCCTGATGTTCTTCGGCAAGCGTGGGGCCATCATCCACATTGCGACGTTCATCCACCGGCTTAATGGATTTGGCAGCCTCGAGTTTTTCTGCATTTTCTTCTTCATCAAGCGACATCTTTAAATCGCTGGCAGGCATCGGCGCAGAATCATCGAAGAACTTGCTAAAGTCTCGTCGCTCATTGGTATCTTCGACCTGATCCCGTTCGATCTTCGGAGCTTCGGTTTTAACAGGCTCTTCTTTGGGAGGCTCGGGTTCCGGTTCCGGTTCAAGTTCCATTTTAAGCCCCGAAAGCGGCTTATGATCATCCGAAAAGAAATCACTCGAATAAGTACGCACTTCGGGAGCTTCATCCTCAGACCCATCATTAAATTTGGGAATGGCATTCTCGTCGAGATTATCAAAGAACGAAGAATAACTCTTTCCGGTATCCTGAGCTTCCGTTGCCTCTTCCTCGACATGAGTACGAATCGAAGTATCTTCCTGATCATCATTCTCGAAGAAAGATGCATAATTCTTTCCGGTATCTTTGGCTTCGACCGATTCTTCCTCTATGCGCGTCCGTATGGAATCATCCTCGCGATCGTCATCACTGAAGAAAGCGCCAAAATCCTTGGTTTCCTGTACATCATTCTCATCGGCGGTGTCATCCGGGCGCGGTGTATCGTCATTTTCGAAGAAGCTGGCATAATCCTTCGAATCCTGGCTTTCGGCGGCAGCCGCATGATTGTCAAAATCTTCATTGGCCTTTCGTGCAGACGCATCGACTTCGTCGTCATCCGAGAAGAAATTATCGAATGATTTCGCTTTGCTCTCCCCCTGGGCTCCGCCGTCCTGACCACCGGAAGAATCGGCTGCCTGCGCAGCCTCGGCAGCTTCTGCCTCGGCACGATCGCGTTCAATCTTAGCCCGAACGGCTTCCTGAGCACGTCGCTGACGTTCTTCAAAGAGCGCGGCCGCACGCGCTTCACTGGCTTCTTTTTCATCCTGGAAAGAATCGTCCACGCCGAGTTTTTCGGGATCGACGCCGACTTCCTTGAGAATTCTGCGAGTTTCTTCATCGAGCCCGGGAATTTCAAGCCTGCGTTCGGGCATTTCCGTCAAACCGCGAATAAAGTCACGATAATGGGCAATAGCGCCCGTTTCGGGCAATTCGACGACGACTCCGCGAAGGGCTGCAAGAGCCAAAACCGTAAGGATGGCCGTATCGAAATACTTGGGCGGCGGCATTTTATCGGGAGCCAGCCAGGCATCACCGC
This sequence comes from Pseudomonadota bacterium, assembly GCA_017613855.1. The sequence goes on along the minus strand of JAGACY010000482.1, from coordinate 10,537 downwards.
ATCTTTTGGCCTGATCGGCTTCGAAGGCATCGGCTTCGGGCGCCAAAATCTGACCAATCATCTCAAACTGGCCCGCACATAGACAAGCCAGTGCCGTATTCAATGCATCGTACCGCTGAATTTTTGGCAGCAATGCCGCAGGCGGCTTTCCTCTTAAGGAATCGCGCGCTTTCGCATAGGTATTGAGCCCCAGCGTTGCCTCATCGTCAAATCCACGACCGATAGCCGCAATGACACCCGCATAAATCACAGCCGAAAGTCCGGTCAGTTCGACGAAATCCGCCATAAATCCCCTTCTAAAGAAGGAGGTCATCAAATTGGCTTCGCCCATGACATCTTCGGGCGCCGTCTGGCCAATGACCATCATGAGCGGCAAACCATACGTCGCCGAAAATTCGAGCGTCAGCATGGGCATACCGCTGATAATGCCCAACTCCACCGGCATAATGCGGCGTGTCATAAACATCTCGGGCGGTTTGAGCTCAAGGTGCATGGTATATTTATCATGCAAACATCGGGCAGCCATAAAGGCATCGTCGACAACTTCAAAGATATCATCACCTGCGGCGTACCGCAGCTGCATGCGCCAAAGATACCAGTCGAGATTGCGGTAATCCGTCTCGTCTACATGCTTTTGAAAATACTCTTCACATTCCGCAAGCCTGGCATCGATCGCTTCAATATTGATACCCGCAATTCGAGCTTCACCTCTGGGCTGCGGTTCGTACTGGGGAACTTCCTGCGTTGTCGGTGTTTCTTCGCTCATGGGATCTCCAATAGAGATGTTAGTTGTTAAGCGTTGGTTATTGTTATTCACTATTCACTATTACATATTCACTAAACATGTCAGATGCAGAATGATTATTCATTATGGCATACTCATTCTTTAAAAGAAGTGAATAGTGAATAGTGAATATTGCTTAATCTATACCCAATTGATCGCGTGTAAAATAGGCCGGTTCAGACGAATCGTAGCGCAGATCGCGTTTGGGCTCGAAATAAACGAGCGGTGCTTCCCAGCCGGCATCGGCATTGAAAAGCTTGGACAGACGCTTTGAAATCTGCACGAGATGCGCAAAATCAGCGGCATAGGGTGTTTCGATAAACCCGAGGCGGAACGCAGTTTCGCGAACTTTGGGCAACGGAACAACCCCAATCACCTGGGCATCTTCACAGGCCAACACACCCATGGCTGCCAATTCCCTTGCAATCCACAGGATCTCATAAGTGAGTTGGAAATGCCCGATGTGTTCCCACAGCCCCATGACGACATCCGCCATCGATTCCGAAGCGAGCAGTGATTTGACGCCGTCTTCACCGAGATTTTTAAGAGCCCTGCGAATCACAATCAGATAATGGAGATTGGCGAGATCTTCGGCACGGCCAGCCATACCGCCGTCCAACAAGGCAAGCAGGATATCATCGACCGATTGCGTCGACCGAATGAGGTTGGAATAAAATCCCATTTGTTCGAGCATCGCATAAGACTGACCACCCTTGCCGACATTCAAACGCCCGCCATATCTGAAGAGCTGAAGCGCCAATGCCGACAATCTGAAGAGCCCATAGACCACATCTTCTTCGAACATTTCTTTATGGAAGCCATAATCAGCTGCGGTCAGCAATTTGCCGCCAGGACGCTGCTGCCACCAAACGAAAACGGCACGCAGATTATCGCCCACAAGCGACTCATCCAAACGGAACTGCCCGATGCGCACAGCGGGAGCACTTCCCATCTCGCCTTCTTCATCTTCCTCTTCTTCTTCATCTGCTGCAGCAAATGCTTCTTTGACGAGCGTGAGCGGCATTTCGTCTGCTTTGGGAACGATGGGCTGAACCACGACTTCAACATGGGTCGATGAAATCGGCACAGAGGCTACCGGAACTGCTGCGACCGGCATAGCAACTGCCGGTGCTGCCGCTGGCATTACTGCCGGTGCAGCGGCTGGCGAAGCCGCATGGTGCTTGGGTTCGGGCACATAAACAGGTTCGGGCATGGCTGCTGGCGCTGGTGCTGCCGCCGGTGCCTCATCGTCATCCCCTTTATCATCGTCGTCATCATCATCATCGGACGCCGAATCCGATTCGGATGCATCATCGTCGTCATCGTCGTCATCACTCTCTGCATCCAGCAGATCATCGACATCAATGAGCTTGATAATCTTATCCATGGCTTCTTTTCCGAGGTCACTCAAACCCCAGCGAATGCCGACGACTTTAATATGTTCACTGGCCTCGAGCCAGGTCATCCAATAACGGAAATCGACGAGTGTCAGATAAGTCCCGGGATAGACATAGCTCGTCAGATAGCGGTACATCTCATTGGTCGAATACAATCTCTCGGCAATGCCATCCATCACATATTTCATGAGGATTTCATTTTTTGCCGTCAAATGCTCAAAGAGATGGCGCTTGCGATCCTCGGGATCGATAATCTTCATGAGTTTGCTTAAAAACTCACCACATTTAATCTGTTTTTCGTTTTCAAAGTCGACATTGAGAAAACGAAGCAGGATTTCAAAGCGTTCCTTATCAAAAAAATCATGCTCCTTAAAGAAACGCTTCAGCGCCTTGAGGTCGGGTTTTTCTTTATTGATAAAATTGGCGATGAGCCCAAGTTTAGGCAGCAACTCCGTGGCAGTGCATCCGGCCAGAATGGCATAATTTACTTCCTGCATAACAACAGCCCCAAATCAAAAAGAAGTCACATATTGCGAAGAAAAACAGCAAACAGCGTCAGGATACTCGTTTGGCAGTCTATTTCGCAAGGATTGTTATGGGGGCGCGTGCTATTAAACCTGTCGGTTTAATACGCACTGCGCCTGCCGCAGCTATTGGCCATTCGGCCAATACGCGCGGCCCTTTTTTATTCTGTCCCAAAAATGCGCGCAAAGCGCGCAGGCCGTGCCGTATTTTGGCAACGCCCAAATAGGCCGGCCCCAAACCATGCCTTCGTATGCGCAAGCATAGAAGGCCAAATCAAAAAACCTGTCTCACCTCAGCCATATCTCTATTCTTTATCGATCAGAGTAATTCTCCTCAGGTATTCGCCCCATACCTCATCACGACTCTTTTCCGGATAATACAGAACTATAAAAAAGACATGCCTTTCTTTCGTAAAGGAAACGACCTCCACCCTGATATCCTTTACATCACTATTTTCGAATTTGTATTGCGCGCGGGTACAGTCTGTCACTGACGTCATGGGAATTTCGCAGCCCAGCGTATCATTGACGAGTTTAAACCCCACAGTATCCTTCAGTTTGCGGTGAAACGCTTCAATGACGCTCGCGGACTGGGATGGATTCTTCAATTCCTTATCATACACATCAATGCGGCTTTCTGTTGGTTTATGCGTGTAAACTGACAGATCATCCTTCGAACTCTGAATATTCTTTTCCCATCCGGCTTTGCCATCATCTGACTGAGCCATGGCTGCAGAATTCCAAAATACTGCCACTAGAATAAGCACTAAAATAGACAAAATGCGCTTCATAATTACCTCCGCCTGAACCAGGAAGCATAAAAGCTCCGCAGCTATATTAAACGAAATGAAATGTTTTTAAACCAGTTTGTGATATTTTCGGCAACTATTAGCCACCTGGCAACTGTTCAGCCCCCTGCTTTTGGCACTTCCGAATCCTGAGTTTCTTCCGAATCCTGAGTTTCTTCCGAATCCGATCCGATGATCGTCTTGTCACAGACAATTGTATCTTTGGCGAGCACAACGGGCAGAGCATGTATCGTAAGACGGGAAATGTTGGTGATTTCCGCAGTGCCTCCCTTAAAGCTCCCATCGGCCTCGGTCTGGTCATCGAACAGATTGCCCTGTACCTCGGTACCGACAACCGTGGTTGTGGCACTGCCCGAATCGGTAACATAAGCGAGTGTCGTTTCGGTAGTGGCCTGTTTGCGTTTGCGCGCCTGTTCAATACCAAAAGTAATCGAAGTCTGAATCATGGAAGCAACTGGTACGGCGAGTATCAGACCGAGCACCCCGGCAGAAACCTGGCCTGCCAAAAGGGCAAAGATAATGACGACAGGATGCAGGTTTGCCGATGACCCAACGATACGCGGCGTAAAGAAATTCGTATCCAATGCATGTACGAGCAAAATCCATAACAAGACGAGCAATGCCGTCCAGGGCCCCTGTACCAGGCCAAGCAATACTGCAGGAATTGTACTGATAATCGTCCCAAAGATGGGCACAATGCTGAACAATCCCGCGATAATACCGAGCAGCAATGCGAAGTTGACCCCAAATATCGCAAGCCCGATTCCCGTCAGTGTGCCATTGATGCAGCAAATGATGAGCTGACCACGAACCACGCCCGAAAGGCCGCTCATCAGCTTTTTCTTGTATTCATCGTAGAGCGGTGCATTGCCTTCTTCATCGGCGAACAATTTCCGGATGGAAGTCATGATTTTGGGTGAGTCTATCGAAATAAACGCCGCCACCATAAAAACGAGAATAAACTGCACAAAGGTATTGATAATGAACTCAATGACGTATTGCAGCAACGACAGTGCATCGCCGGCATATTTTGTCCCAGATTCAATAATTCCGCTGAGGGCCTTGTCGATTTCCTTTTCAAAATCGATGGTACTTCCGGGTTTAGAGGCATCCTCTTCCGGTTTGGGTTTAATGATATAAGATCCTTTCGAGTCAGACTGAATCAGGATCTCACGTTCCCCGGCACGCACCTCAAAAGCGCCATTCTTTTTGGGATAAAGCGTAAAAAGAACAGGAGATTCCTTGGTCTTTTCACTTTTTGCAGCAGTATTGCCGTTGTCCTTTCTGGAGCTGCGCTCACCTTCGACCAAAAGCGGCTTTGTTCCCGTTGTATCTACAGAGGGTACCGACTGCTCTTCTATCTCCCTGAGTGCATCGTCAAGAGCTTTCCCGACTTCCTGGCTCGATTCATCGACTGTTTTTTCGAAATTGTCCTTATCTTTCAATGAAAATTTCGAAAGGAACCCGTCGATATTGGCATTCCAGCGTGGGATGTCTTCATTTTTAAGCTGTGTAAAATACCTCGGAAGTTCCTCGGTCGCCTGACTGATTTCTTCGGTCAGCGAAGGCACAAAGGCAAAACCAATCCCAATAAGGGTCAGGAAAAATACAAGGTATGCCGTGATCACCGCCAATCCCCTTGGGATATGACGATTGCGGACTTTAACCCTGCTCATTCGAGTCACCATCGGATCAATGAGATAGACCACGATGAGCGCGATGACAAAAGGCGTTAAAATCTCGTGGTACAGTGCTACGAGAATGAGCACCATTACGAGAATGAGAATGAGCAGTGCATGCTTTTTGATGATTGACCAGATGCGGTTCATTTTGAATTCGTAATGCGTAATGCGCAATTGAATGTGCAAAACTAAGGGGGAAGTCTGAAGCTAAAGGTGAAAAACATTCCAAATGCGTAATGCGTAATGCGCAATTGAATGTGCAAAACTAAGGGGGAAGTCTGAAGCTAAACTAACTATCATTCTTTAGGAATAACCTTGAGAATTCCCTAACTGCTAACTGCTAACTGCTAACTGCGCATTGCAAATTAATCCAGCGGTAAGTGCCAATGCAGACGCGCACCGAGTTTAAACGTCGGAGCATGGCCATCTTCATCGGACGTATTCTGGCCCGTGAGATCGACAAACCAGTTATCATTAAAATAGTACTCAGCCGACAAGGCTTGTTCGTTGCCTTCGGATCCCCGGATAGAGACACCGGCGGCTACGCGCAACCCCTTGTTGATTTGTTTGACATAGACGAACTGTGCAGCCCCTTCGCTGAAGACAAACTTGAATTGATCGGCATTGATAAAAGTATCGAGCTGCGAGGAGAAGATAGGAGAAAGCAGGGATTCCATGGCGACATCGTTGCCCGAGAAATCGTCGATGGTTTTTCCGGTTAAAATCAGGGCATAGACGTTGGTATCGGTGAGATATGGACTCGATTCGAAGCTCCAGACCGGTCGATAAACGGTGCCGCCGACAGTCAGTGTAATCGAATAGAGATCGGACGAAGTTGAACTGCTCGTCGAAATGCGCTTGCGCTTATCGAGATCGGTATTCCCCGTGACGGCACTGAAGGCGCTCGAATCGGTGCTGATTTCCGTGGTGGCTGTCACATCGATCTTACCATCGAGCGAACCGTTAAAGGCGACTTGTGCACCATTCTGGAATTCAAAGTCATTGCCTCTGAGAGAAAACACACCCTGATTGATGGAAACGATTCCCGAGGGAGCGAATTCCTTGACAGTACCACCGATTCTGAGCTGCGTCCCGACTTCAAGTTCTACGGTAGCCGTGGCAATTCTGACATCGGCAGAGATGGAATTCTCGGCAGTCACACCAACATCGAGATTGACTTTGCCTACCCATGGCATTTTGCGCAGGAAAGAAGGAGAATAGGCTTCTACACGCTTTTTCGAGTCAATAAACAGGGACAGAATCTGCTCGCGGATAAAGTTGTTCGAACCATCGTCAAAATTCTTCTTATATTTGGCTTCTGCAATATCGATATCGCCCGAAACTTTGTAAGTGTCGGGATCATTAAAGTCGCGAACGACGATCTTGATATCGGGGGACAATGTCAGAGAAAGTTCATCTTTCATACGGAAACCGACGTTATTGCCGGTAATCGAAAGATTGCCGCTCTTCATATCGAGTGCATCGTGCAAGACTTCACCAAAGATGATGTAATTCCCGCCCATCAGGTTGCCCTGAAATGCCTGGGCCTTGGGAATTGTGATGCACTGCTTGCCATTAGAACACTCACTGCCTTCTGCCAGTTTTACAATACCTTTGTCGAGTGTAATCGGTTCGTTAAAGTAGTGCATTTCGACCGAGATGGGCTCTGCAACTGCGACATAACCGCCAACTTCCATCTTCCGAAAATCGATATCGAGTGCGCCATTTTTATCGAGGATATTGCCCGCAACACTTGCATTCAAAGCCAGGCTTCCGGATGCCTCCGTAATATCTTTCACAAACATTTTGGCCATGGCTGCTTTTAATGCACCATCCAACAAAACGTTGACTTTACCCGAAGAAGAAGCAAACAGGCTCAGAGATACCCACTGATCGTCCATACCCAACATAAATGGCTTGTCATCGGGGGTATAGAGACAGAGTTCATTTTTGGAACATTTATCCGAATGATCACCAATAACTAAAAATCCCTGTTTGAGTTCTAACGGGCTCTTGGCGTACGCCGTCAGCACCTGAATGGGATCACGAACACCCAGATAACCTTTCAGCCCGATATTTTTAACGCTGAACTTGCCATGATTATAGAAATTGCCTTTGGCCGAAAGGCTGATACCCAAAAGACCTGATGAATCCTGCACGGATTTGACAAATGATCCTGCAATGGCCGCATCCACTTCGCCATTCAAATCGAAATCAATTTTCCCGGTGGCATCAGCATTGCCGCTCATTTTAAGAACGGAATCGCGGTATTTGAGCTCAAGCTGTGAAATCCTGACCGATTGGGCATTTAAATCGACTCGGGTAAACGACGGCTGAGTCAATTCGAGCTTGTTGCCAAGGGCATCGACAACCAGATCATCAAGCAGCATCGAAACCTTCATATCGTCGAAACTCTTCATGCAGAACCCAAGCGATCCCGAAACCATTGCTTCCGTAATGGAAAAAGAATCTTTCAGACCACTTAAGTCGATACCCACTCTATCGAGTGTATTCAGCACATCGAGATCGGGAAAATCAAGTGACACCGAAACCGTAAAATTCGGTGCCGTTCGGACAAAACCGGCGAGTCTGAAGGTATCGACGATATTTCCCTTGATGAGGGTATATTGTGCGGATCTCGACATTAAAATTTGTGTATTGCCGAGATTATACTGGTCATATTTGACGTCCTTTAAATTGATTTCCCCCTCTGCCCAGGTCGATTCCAGAACCTTTTGCTTACGGTTGCCATCGCCCATAAAGGCATTGAGATCCGCATGCGCAGAGACATCGAACGAAATCTGCCCTTCGACAGGCAGTTCCAAATCTCTGAACGGTTTAAAATCATTGGGGGATACAGGCTGCAAAGCGACATTGAATTCGATGGTATTCTTCTCTAAATCGTAAGTGAGAGCCCCCAATGAAAAATCCGGCGTCCGTCGTGGAACGCGGGGACCGCTGCTCTGAATGCCAAATGCAGTTCTACTTTTTTCTTCATTTTCGACGGCTTTGGCGATGAGCTCAGGCTTTTTTTCGCTCTGTTCCTGCGATTCCGGTGATGATGTTTTCTGTGTCTGCTGCACTTCTTCCGGATGCAGTTCGGATGGGCCAAACCACAAATTCATAGCCGGTACGAGGACTTTATTATCCTCATAACGCGCAACCATAGACAATCTCGAGGCATCCACTTCCATCGCTTTCAGGTTTTCCATCGTCAGGAAAAACCGTGCTTTCATGGTATCGATCGGACCATCGGCAATAAGACGGGCCCTGCCTTTACCCTCCAGGCCAAGTGTCTTGAGGGATTCCAGACCAAACGGTTCCAGCTTCGAAACGATGGTATCCATATCGATATTGGCAAAATCCATTTCCGCATGGAAAGGAATCGATGTCGGGGATGCCAGCTTGTCGTGCGTCAGTTCTCCCTGAATATTGGCCGTAATATTGGTCAAATCGCTATTAATTTTGAAGTTTTTGGTCCTAATCTTCGAATGGTCGAGATCGAGTGCCACATCGACATTGGGAATGCGGATGCCCTGATACGAAATATTCGCCGATTTAAGCTTTAATCCACCGCATAGATCGTTGCCACAGGCATAGTAACCGACAGACAGATCAACCGGATCCGCTTCGACTCCTTCAATACCCAGGGATTTAGTATAAACAGACGGCTTTTCGACATGTGCCGAGATATCGGCAGAAATATCGAGCAAATTGTTGGTGTCCAGATGGAGCCCCGGGGCTATGCGCACATAATCCGTTCCGAGATCAACATTCAGACCACCCGGCGAAGTCATAACCCCATTCTGGTACTGCAAAATGCGATTATCATTGGGATCACTCGATGTAATCGAAGCTGTTTTGAGCGTATAGAGCGGTTCATCAAGCGTATAGTTAAGTGGTTCGGGCAATGAAACCGTGATGACACCATCCTGCGACTGTGCCTTGAGATGACTCGAAAACAGCCCACTAAACCGCTGAATATCGCCGTCCGGCATATAGTCGAGCGGCGTCAGCCCCTTTTGAATGCGTTCCCGGAATTCGGGATCGACATAGGGGAAATCGGGATCTTTTGGAGCCATGCCAGCCCACAGATCGAGATCAAAATTCCCGTCCATGATGTCGTAAAAGCCGCCAACCAGAACACCACCCAGCGAAGTATCAGCTTCAAAAGCAGAAATCGTCAGGTGCTGGCCATCCATATTGGCGCGCAAGGCGGCTCTTTCGACATCGACATCGAACACCTCAAATTCAGGCATATCGAGTGCTATGTCGCCCGAAACGCGTGCCAAATCGCCCGCCATCGATGCCTGCAGACGAAGCAAATCATCGCCAATCAGGATGGGCCCAAAGAAATACGTCAAAATCGGATCTGACACTTTCAGATTCAGGTCGAGATCTGCAGCCCACAAAAGACTTTCCTGCGGCAAAAGCCCCGAAACGGTATGATGATGATCCTGCGAATGAATATCGATGTCGTCCTGCGTAGGCCCAACATTCATCATGGCATTGTCCATCACCATATTGCCGCCGTCACCGATATCGCTCGTCATGTGCGGGATCTTAAACGTATTCCCCAACCAGTCGAACCCATCGACGAGTGTATTGCGCAGCGGCACGACAAATTCCCCGCGCATATCCGGTTTGAGGCCGACTTTTTCGGCATAATCGGAGTTCTGTCTCAGAATATCTTCGATATGGCGCACCATCTGGCCATAAGCATACCCGACTTTCCCGGCACTGCCCGGACCACCGCTGAAAATCAGCCCCTCATCCTTATCTCCAACGCTCGAGAGTGCAAAAGAAAACAATGCAGGATTAAAAATGACATCCCCATTAGCCACACGAATGGCCGGTTTATCGCCATTCTCCTTGGCAAGGGGTGTGTTCATCTCCAATTCACCCGCAATGCGAATATTATAATGATCAACCTCGCAATGATACAGCTCGATATGAAACCCATCAAAAATGAGGTGCACATCGGTATTGGTCACATTCAAATCAGCCAGATGCGTCACAAATTCTCCGGGTGGAGACGGCGGATCCGGCTTGCTGAAATAGGGCAGCACAATCTTTAGAAGATTGAGCTCACCACCGCGGAAATCAATATAAACATCGGCATCGTAAGCTTTGATGCGCCCCACCGTGAGCGTAAAATCGCTAATTAGATCCTTGAGCTCAATAATTGGTATCTTGGCCTCAACTTTCGGCGCAAAAACGAAATGCCCCACATCATCGCCTGCCTCCGAAAGCCGAACATTTGTCATGGTCAGCGTCTGCAAAAAAGCATCCGTCGACATCGTATCGGCCCAATAATCGCCCCTCAAAAAGCCGCTCAGCT
>JAGACY010000481.1 GCA_017613855.1 Pseudomonadota bacterium | reverse complement strand
GATGCCGGTGCCGACGTCAATGCGGTGGCCCACGCTGGTAACTCCGTGCTCATGCATGCCTTGTTTCTTAGCCGAATTCTGAAGAAAGATAACGGACAGGTACAGCAGCTTCTGGCTGCCGGTGCGGAAATAAACGAAGAGGGCAAGCAGGAATCACTGCCCTTTACAGTCGCTTTAGACTATGCCTACATGGGATACACCCCCCTCATGCTGGCATGGACACTCGATCAGGTTAAGGCTCTCGTCGAAAGAGGAGCCAACGTCAATGCCAAATCCCTCGCATACGAAATCACACCGCTGATTCTTGCTCTGGGCAATGGGGATAAAGCGATTGCGCAATACCTGATTGAACACGGGGCGGATGTAAACGCCAAATCAAAAGATGGTCTGACGCCATTATCGGTTGCACCAGACGAAGAATGCGTAAAAATGCTGCTTGCCAAAGGTGCCGAAGTGAACCCGGTGACCGAGAACGGCATTTTGTTTACCCATGTAAACGAAGGAAAAATGCGCGCCCTGCTGGATGCCGGCTTCGACATTCATACCGACTATTTCAACTCGACGCCTCTTATCCTGGCCAAAGACGTGAAGACCGCAAAAATGCTTATTCAGGCGGGCTATGATGTCAATGCGGCAGCCGAAGCCACACACAGGCCACTCGGCGCTGTTCGGGGCGTGGACGAGTTTGCCCTGGATGGGGTTCTGGAACCAGGAACAACGGCGTTGGATATGGCTGTTGCACAAGAAAATGCCGAACTTGTCGAATTTCTCATCCAATCCGGTGCAAAAATCGAGTCGACGCGTAAGGGGGCGTCACTCATTTTAACTTCATCCCAAAGGATCCGAGACACTCTGATTCAAAATGGTCTGGATATCAATGCCAAAGATCAGTACGGCTATACCCCGCTCCATAACGCCAAACGCCTGGATGACGCCAAACTTCTGCTCAAGTCCGGCGCAAAACTTGACCCAAAAGACAGCTATCGCAACTTATGGGAAATCGCAGATGTCGAATTGGCCACACAGCTCATCCAAAACAACATTGGACTGAAGGCAGAAGATCCCCGAAAAAAAGAAGGCCCCGAACACTTTATCTCTGATGCAGAGGGCAGCGAAAATGCACTTCTTTGGACGAACAATCAGGACGTCATCAAGCTTCTCATCAAAGCCGGAGCCGATTTGAATGCGACGGGATGGCGCGGACGGACAGTTCTGATGCGATCCGAAAACACCGAACAGGATTTTATGGCGAATGCCAATGCAATGGGCATTGACGAAGAAACCATCATGACCATGGTTTATTATGGTGATTCTGCGATAGACCAAAAAACAGTAGATACGGTTAAGGAATTACGAAAAAGCAGTATCGACAACAACAGAGAAATCATCAAACTGCTTATCGAGGCCGGCGCGGATGTCAATGCATCTGCATACGATGGAACCGTCCCTTTAACAGAAACTGACGATCTCGAAACGATTCAATTATTGCTCGCTGCCGGGGCCAATCCGAACGGTGGCGAGTCTCACTGGCCAGACGATAAAGAAAAGACAGTTCGTCTGCCCGATGATCTTCCTCTTATAAATGCATTGAGATATCCGGAAGCTGTGAGGCTGCTCCTTGATGCCGGTGCCGATCCCAATGCCCAAACAATGGATGGCTTTACCGCTTTGTTTGTTGCGCTTAGAAGGAATATGGCAATAGAAAAGAATCGGGAAGTTGCGCGGATGCTTGTCAATGCCGGTGCGGATATCAACCATATCAATCATATCACCAATCATGGTGATTATGCTGAAGAAACCATTCTTTGCACCAGCGCGCGTGACAATGATTTTGAAGCCGTAAAATTCGCCATAGAACTCGGTGCGGATATCAATATGTTGTGTGGATATCATCAACCCAACCAAGAATCTATATTAGAACTATCCGATAATCCGGAAATGGTAAAAATCCTGCTTGCCGCAGGTGCAGACCCCAATGGCGGAAATGCAAAATATAACCCTATTCTAAAACTCGCCGAGAATCCGGAATCTCTCAGACTGCTCATCGCTGCAGGCGCAGACCCCGAAGCCAAAGGTTATTATGACGAAACTGCTTTGTTTAATATTCTGACAAGTTTAAAAAGTTTAAATATGGCAATATCCGAAAAGAGAGAAAGTGCCCGGATTTTAGTTCAGGCGGGGGCCAATATTAATCACAAAAGAAGAGTCGAGCTATTAAGTACAGGTGAGGTCGCTGAGCAATCCATATTGGAACAGGCCGTCGAAATGACATCCAGAGGGGATGGATATTTTGATAAAGAGTTTATCGAATCTATTAAGATTGCTATAGAACTCGGTGCAGATGTCAACGTTTTGTGCGAGGGTAACAAGAAGCTGTCTGAACAAACCCAAAATCAGGAAGTGATTGCTATATTGAAAGCAGCAGGGATTAAATGCTGATCGGATTTGAGAAGACGAACCGCAGAGACCTTTGGTGGAGTCGGTGTAAGCAGCCGACTCCAATTCTCATGATTCATCGTTTTCGGCAATACGCCGGGCGTATGATTCTATTTAGCCGCGTTCTGGGGAACTGCAAAGTGCTGCACAGAACGCGCCGGATCATACCCAAACGCCGTTCGCAGCTGCGCATCTTGCCGAACGATTTCCTGCGCTTCATTCAAATATTCATTCCACGTTTTATCTGTCTTCAGCGCTTTGAATTTGTCTGCCGCTGCATAAGGAATCTGACGCAAATACCAGATATTGTATACTCTTTTCTCATCATATTCATTAAACGAAAATCTATAAGAATTATCTCGATGCCTATCCTTTACCTCGTCAAGAAATTCTATTAAATGCGCATAAACAGTTGATACCATTCAACTGCCCTGGCATCATCGCCAAGTTTATGGGTAATATTTGCTGCTTTTTCGGCGAATCGGCTCGCAACCGACTTTGGATGACATACACCATGATGCCAGTAAAAAATAGAACGACTAAAGCAGAAACCGCAGATGCTTCAAAGCCAAAATCACCGCCGGTTACCAATGGTGATTGCGATTCCAATACATACGTGAAGACGGCGATGTTTGTCGGTCCAATGCCGATATAAAAAACCACCAGCAGCTCATTGATTTTGGAAATCAAATGGGTATTCGATCATTACCAATCCATCCCCTGTTCGTTGTGGAAAATGGTAATTGGCAATAACGTCTGTAAGGCAATCCAAAAACTCTTCATTTTGGATTTCTGTGTTGTTGATTTTAATATCAAAGATGTCGCCACTGGATGATGACATAAAATTAAAGACAACTTGTCCGGATGCTGCCTCAATGGCTAATAGATTATGATAACAATCCTCAATCTGGTCGAGATTTTTAAGTACAATATTTTTAATCTTATTTTTATATTCCAACATTTCTGCTTCAATGAATTCATTTTCTGATTCGTCATCTTGTTTTTCCATGGCGTTATTATTATCAGCATATTCAGGTGGTTGAATGGCTGCGTCTTGTGCCGGCTTATTTTCAGCAAGTTTTGTCATTGCAACATTATGCTCATAGCGATTCTGGATCTGTGTTTCCAGAAACGCGCTATTCGAATGGAAACCGTCCGCGGAAACAAGTATGCGATAATTATTCGGATCAATAACCGGCAGTGTATAAGACCCGTCATTAGCTGTTTCTGTTTCTGCGACAATTGCTCTGTTTGAATCGACGCACAACACCGAGGCTTTGGAAATGCCTTTATCTGTGCCATCCTCTTTTACAACGCCAAAAATTGTTAAGCCCGATTTCATGGGGATCTCACCCAGATCGATCGTTTTACCGGGGGTGAGGGCTATGTTTGACAGTTTCTGGCTCAAAAGATTGTCTGACGTGATTCTAATATCCTGAACGCCGCCATAAGCATTGTAGAGTGTAAAATACCCATCTTTATCGGTCTTAATCGTATTGAACAGATAATGTTTGGCACCAGAATTATCTTTTTGGTAAATAAACTGCAGCTCAGCTTCAATCCCCTGGTTATCCAGAACCACACGCCCTTTCACGATGGATTCCGGCCAAAGTTCTGTATCGTTCAATTTAACTGGTTCGCCATCTATTTCTATCCAGCGATTCTCGTCGTATTTTCCTTTTGAAACATAATGCGGATGCTCAATCAGGAACCCGTAATTACCGTCTTCGAGTAAAAAGGCGAACTCGCCGGCAGTATTGCAGTCTTTTGATGCAATGATTTGGTCGCCTTTTTTGAGCTTGATCTTTGCTGCGAGTGGCTTTTTTGATAAGCCGTCTATGACCTTGCCCGATACTCCGAATACGTTGTTCTCCTGAATCTGTGTATCTGACAGCGCTGTTTTTTCAGTCATGGGTGTCACTTCTGACGATGGTTGATTATCGCGATTCAACAAGACAAAAAGAACACATATCAATACAGCGATGATTGCGGGAATGATCCAGGCTTTCTTCATATTCACAACTTTATATGTCAGAAGTTTAAGATGTTGGCATTCTTGCGGTTGGAGATGCCGACCAACCCCTTATGGCGGCAGGCATCAGGAAACCGCAATGCCGGGAAGCATCACGGGGGCGAGTGTATCGCATTGGGATGTGGGGTTCAAGTGTAACGATGGGCCGGGATAACTCGATTTGGGGTGGCCACGCAGAACCGTGGGCGGCCACGCAGGGCCGCCCCTCAGGGCCGTCGCATTCTTTTTCTGTATGAAGGATGAAAGGTTCCACGAGAGCGAGGGGCGCAAATACTTTATGTTTTACGTCAAACCGAGCATCAACGGCGTCGGGAACTATTATATCGAAGCACAGACACGCGATCTGCTCCGCACCGATATGATCATCGATTACCTCGGCCATCAGTACATCATCGAGATGAAGATTTGGCGAGGGGAATCGTACAACGAACGCGGTGAAAAACAGCTATTGGAATACCTCGATCATTATCATTTGAACAAAGGTTATATGATGAGTTTTTGTTTCAACAAAAATAAGAAAATCGGTGTACACACGGTCCACGTTGGTGATCGGGAGATTATCGAAGGCGTTGTGTAGATTATGATGCGCCCGTCTATCGGCTGCGTCGATACGCCGGGCGATTTTTGATATGGCGTTTACTCGCAGTCAACAGTCTGCCACTTCTTATCCTCGCCACATACGTAGCAAACGCCGTCGATGCGTCGCTTGGAGCCTACATCGCTGCACATTCCAGGCGGAATGTCGGAACCTTCCGCACCATGCCAATCTGTTCCACCTACGCAGACAAAGAACTCCCCCTTTGGATAATAGGAGCAGTCAGAGTTATACATTTTGATATCCCAATCATAATCACAAATGCCAAGGGCATCATTCAGAATATCGAGACGATTACTTGACCATTTACCATTCTTACACACATAACATTCCCCCGGAGCTTCATCTTCAGGCGTGCACGTTATCTGACTGTAATATGTCTCTTTGCTGAGCTGCAAAAAGAAAGATTCTAAAACGATTGCATTTCATAGGAAGCTCCTGCGAGTCGGTGAAATCAAGAAATCGCGATGCCGTGAAGCATCATGATGTCGAGTGTATCGTATTGGGCGCAGGGGGTTAAGAGGGGAGAAGGGGATGAGCGATGAACGGAGTTGTGAATAGTGAATAGTGAATAGTGAATAATTCGGTGCGCCACGGTGTGGCGGATACTATCCGCACGCTGAAGGCATGCAATGTCACGGCCCGGAGTGAAGCGTAACACCGGGGAATCGTGTGAGGGGGAGGTGGAGGGAGACACGCCAATGGCAGGCGAGCGTATTGAGCGTGCAACGCGAAATAGCGAGCCTGACGCGTCGTATGCGGCGTTAGGCGCATAGACGCGGTGGGGAGTGCGTATGTCGCCGACAGGCGGCATAGCCGTCCCCAGACGCAAAAAAAATGCCGACATTTGTGGTTGGATGTGGTATAAGCAGTCGGCTTTTTTGGGGCTAAGGAGGCCCATTGCATGTCGGATGAAGAGAAAGTAAACGTCGAGCAAGTTAGTATCGATGAGGAGCTCAAAACGAGTTATCTGGCGTACTCGATGAGCGTCATAGTGGGGCGCGCGCTGCCGGATGTGCGTGATGGGCTTAAGCCAGTGCATCGCCGTATTTTGTTTGCGATGAGCAAGATCGGTTGCGACAAGACGACGAGGAAATCGGCGCGTATTGTCGGCGACGTGATTGGTAAATATCATCCGCATGGCGATTCGGCGGCGTATGATGCGCTGGTGCGTTTGGCGCAACCATTTAATATGCGTTACACGCTGGTCGAGGGACAGGGCAATTTTGGATCGGTCGACGGCGACCCGGCGGCAGCGCAACGATATACCGAGGCGAAGCTGGCGAAGATCAGCGAGAATGTGCTTTGTGATCTGGACAAAGACACGGTGGATTTTGTGCCGAATTTCGATGGCGCCGAGATGGAGCCGACGGTTTTGGCGACGAAGATTCCGCTTTTGCTGGTGAACGGATCGAATGGTATTGCGGTCGGTATGGCGACGAATATTCCGCCGCACAATCTGAACGAAGTGTGTGATGGTCTGATTTATGTGATGGATCATCCGGATGCGACGGCCAAAGAGCTGATGCAGATTGTGAAGGG
>JAGACY010000480.1 GCA_017613855.1 Pseudomonadota bacterium | reverse complement strand
TTTTGCAAATTCAATTCCGCATTCCGCATTCCGCATTCCGAATTAATCAGACTTCACCTTGGGTTTTGCAAATTCAATTCCGCATTCCGCATTCCGCATTCCGAATTAATCAGACTTCACCTTTGGTTTTGCAAATTCAATTCCGCATTCCGCATTCCGCATTCCGAATTGCTAATGTGCCATCTCGAGAATCATCCGGCATAGTTCGGGAAATTCAATTCCCGCATGTTTGGCAATCTTGGGTACCAGGCTGTGTGATGTCATGCCCGGAACGGTGTTGACTTCGAGGAAATACGGCTTCAGATTGCGATCCGCCAAAAAATCGATGCGGACTACGCCCGAAGTGCACTCCAAGGCTTCGGCGGCATGCTCGGCATACTTGCACAATTTGGCGTCAAAATCGGCTCCGAGTGACGATGGTGTCAGATATTCAGTGTCACTGCGGTTGTACTTGGCATCGTAATCGTAAAATTTATTCTTAGGAATGATTTGGCAGACGCCGAGTGCTTTCCCGTTGAGCATCGCCACGGTCAGCTCATACCCCGAAATGTATTGCTCAAACATGATGATTTCATCGTCCGACAGGCATGCCGCACGCACCGCATCCTCGAGCATATCCTCGCTTTCGACGAGGGTTACGCCGACGCTTGAGCCATTCCTGGCCGGCTTGACAATCAGAGGCAGACCCAAAGCTTTTACAAATCTGCTTCGATCAAAAGAGCCCGATTCAAGCTGTTTTTTTGCTTCCGAAGCCGGCAGCGTCAGACACGTCGGGACCGGCACATCGCTTTTGGCCGAAATGATAACTTTCGAAATATTTTTATCCATGCAAATGGATGCCGTCCGCATCCCTATGCCCGTATAGGGAATACCCGCCAAATCGAGCATCGCCTGAACCGTTCCGTTTTCACCACTTCCGCCATGCAGCGCAATAAAAACGCGTTCATATCCGCAGGCTAAAAACTCACGCACTTTGGAGGGATGCCAGTCAAACGTATCGACCTCAATTCCAATCGAACGAAGCGCATCTGTAATACAGCCACCCGACTGAAGGCTTATTTCTCGTTCTTCGCTTTCTCCACCCAGCAATACCACGGTTTTCGGTGCTTTTGACATATTTCATTCCCTTTATTCAAATCGATGTGTGAACACAAACAATGGTTCACTTGTATTCACATACACCCAAATTCGTTTCAGGATGAATTTATGGGGATCGACTGTCTGTTTTGGGGAGCGCCGGCTATTGGCTGCGCCAATACGCCTTGCACGCTCAGCTATTGGCTGCGCCAATACGCTTCGCATTTTTAATGCGTAATGCGTAATGCGTAATTATTGTGAAATTCACAATGGTATAGCAAAACTCAGGTTTCTTTAGCTTCAGAGATTAACCTTAGGTTTTGTCATTCAATTACGAATTACGAATTACGAATTACGAATTACGAATTACGAATTACGAATTACGAATTACGAATTACGAATTACGAATTACGAATTACGAATTACGAATTACGAATTAAAAACGCATTCACCCTTAGCTTCAGAATCAACCTTAGGCATTGCCATTCAATTGCGCATTGCGAATTGCGCATTGCGCATTGTAAATTGCGCATTGCACATTGCGAATTGATTGACAATTTCCCGACTTTGAGAAATGATAGTCGCTGTTTTTTTAGTCCTTTTATATGGATGTATGTATGCTTTGCCCAAATTGCAAAAAAGAGAACGCAGACAATTTCCGTTACTGTCAGTTTTGTGGTTCGCCCATCAGCGCATCACTCGTCATGAAAGCCAAAGAGCTCGACGCGGATATTCTCCCCCCTTCGGCCGTTTCTGCACCGGCTTCTCTCGATGCATGGCTGGCTGACAACGATATCGAGAAAGCAAGCTTAAGCATGCCCGCTCATAATGCGCCTTTGAGTGAGATCAGCCTCTCGCCGCTCGATGAACGTCAAATGCTGAAAGAGACAGGAAGAAAACGCATCTCGACTGAGGATCTGCCGCTTTTGGATGAATCCAATGCGACATTCATTCCTGTCGATGTGCTTGTTTCGCCATCAACTACAGAAACAACGGAAGGTGTGCGAAAAACGGCCAAGCGTTTTTGCGCTCAATGTGGTGCAACCATTCAGGACGGACATCGATTCTGCGGGAGCTGTGGCGCAAAATATGATGAAAATGGCGACTCCTCTGCCGATTCGAATCGCGATAATCAGGAAATATCTGGACCGCGCAGGAGTGTAGAACGGCTCAGCTTTGTCAAATCCCGTTCGTACGATTCGGATGGCTTGGCAAAAACTGCAACCTGGGTACTGTTCCATATTAATGATGACGGTACGTTGGGAGAGAGAATTCCTCTCAATGATGGTGAGAATATTATTGGACATTCCAGCTCGCGTCTGCTGTCGTCCGATCGTTATGTCAGTCCAAAACATCTGCGCTTGAATTGTTCCGAGTCGGGAGTTCTGGTCGAAGACAACGACAGCCTCAATGGCGTTTTTTATCGTCTCTCGGATGACTCGACGGATTTATTTGATGGCGACATCTTTAGAATTGGCGAAGAATTGCTGTGCCTTTCCATGGGGAATTCTTCTCAGGCACTGCTCTCCAACCGAACCGCCGAAACAACTGAACTGCTCGGAGGTGAAGAGTCCGATGGATGGGGCTATTTGCGCGTCATTATGGGCGCTTATTCCGAAGGCAGTGTATTCAGGCTCTCTCAGCCTTCGGTCTCTCTCGGTCGCACGCATGCCAATATCCTCTTCTCGAAGGACGGATTCGTTTCCGGAACTCATGCAAGTCTGCAGCCGGCCGGTGACCATGCCATTTTGACCGACCTCAATAGTTCCAACGGAACTTTTGTAAGGCTCAAAAAGCCGATGACGGTTCCTACATCTGCCTATATTCTCATTGGCAATCAACTCCTGCTCATTAAACAAACTTATTGATCTTTAAAATGTAGGCATCGTTAGATGCGAACAAATTCGTTTGTAAAAAAACTAATCATTTTCTTCTCAACGCATTCTGCAATCTTCAACAAGCAGGCGTTCATAATTGCGCATTGCGCATTGCGAATTACGCATTGAAAAAGGTATCGTCAAACCTACGTATTAAGCAATCACCCATAAAATTGCATCCTTAATTACGCATTACGCATTCCGAATTACGAATTAAAAAGAGGTCCCCATGGCAGAAACGCAAACTCCAGAAACTACGGTCGATAACAGCCCACTCTATGAGGGAACGCTATTTTTGACGCCTCATATCGACTATTTCCAAAATGGCGATGATTTTTTTGTCTACCATAACCTCTATGGTTACATCCTCAAGATGAGTGAGGATCTCGTCGATTTTCTCGAGTTCTTCAATGGGACACCTCAATCGGCTGATGCCATGATGGATCAATTTGGCGAGACTTTTGGGCGTGACACGCTCAATGAGTTTTTGTCGATTTTCCGCACACTTGCCTGCCTGCTCCCCGATGATGAGTACGAGCCCAAAAAGACGCACGATATGTTTCCGACGCAGGCACGCTGGATTTCCGTGGATCAGACCGATCCCAAGGCCATTGTCATTTATGCATTCGACAGCCAGGCTCAGAACAACATCATGAAAATCTCCCTCGATGCCTGGGAATCCCGCGTTTGGAGTTACATTAAGGGCGACAAATCCGTCGGCGAAATTGCCGAAATTATTGCCGAAGAAGATGCAGCCCCTGTTGCCGACACCGAACTGCGCATAGCTGCTTCACTTGCCCTTTGGTCACATTGTTCGGTTCAGGCTGTCAAAATGTCTGCCGAACCTTGCGGGAACTTTAAAGGTCGCCGGTTTGGTGTGCCGCCCTATCTGATTTCGACCATGCCCTACGAAAAAGTCACCGAACATGTCCGAACGCGTGTCGATGAACAAGGCAATATCCTCGAAAAATGGGAAGAACCGGTTCGCTGCAAACCAACACATCTCGAAATCATCCCCATCGACGAAGAAACGCTCGAACTCGATAAACAGTGTGCACGTCTCTCTTCGTTATTGGCCAAGCCTCATCCGGTGCTCTCTAATCGCAGTTATGGCCAGGCGGTTCAGGATGTCATATCGCGCTATGTTCCCATTACCGGCGAATCGTGCAAAATCCTCGAAGTCGGCGGCGGACAGGGCGATACCGCCAGAGCATTTATCGAAAAATGCGCTAAAGACTACCCCGATACCAAAATCCTTTACACGATTTTTACACCCGATGAAGGGCAGGCGGCCAATCTCCGCGAAGTGCTCAAAGCCATCGAAAATCTCAAAATCGTCACCGGTGATATCGAAAAAATTGCCGATATCCTCGAAGGCGAAAAATACGACATCATCTATTCGGATGAGTTTGTAGCTAATCTTCCTTCGGTTGCTGTTCGTAAAATGTCTCTCGACGGCGATGAGGACGAAGAGGAAGAGGACGACGATCGCCCCGATGACGGCGAGCTCAAACCGGCACATGCCGCCGATAATAACAAGATTACTTTCATCGGCGAAGGCGATGCAGTTCAGCTCATCTTTAAATACAAACTCAATTTGTGCGATGCCCCCGAAGATTTCATCCTCAATTCGGGAACGCTCCGTTTCCTGGGCAATCTCGCAAAACTCACTTCATTCCATACCCAGATCTTCATCGTCGAATTTGGCGAGGATATCAAATATCCCGTTCAAACACTCGAGGATGGCCGCATTACCTATTCTCAGCATTTTGGCATTCTCAAACAGGCCGCCAAAAAACTCGGTTTTCTCGCCCAGTCCAGCTATTGGATGGAAGAGCTCAACCTCGAGCGTGACCTCAAAATGTTTGCAACCACACGCTCTCAGTTTAAGGCACTCCGCCAAATGCTCGCTGACCACAATGTCGCGCTCGACCGCAAACCCTATACACAGGAGGAATTCGAAACCCTCCTCAAAAATGCCGGACGAACCAATGTGGTAGAAGTCAACTACGAAGCCGCCGAAGACCGCATCTCCGGGCTCGTTCCACATGCTTATAAAATGCTCCGCATCTACAAGGAGCTGGAGTTCTAGACGCACCGCGCCTTCCCCTCTATCCTCCTCATGTTGTAAAGACGTTCCATGGAACGTCTCTCTGACTATACCTCATGTAAAGACGTTCCATGGAACGTCTCTCTGACTATACCTCATGT
>JAGACY010000052.1 GCA_017613855.1 Pseudomonadota bacterium | reverse complement strand
GTAAGAAAGCGGCGCTTGCCGCTTTTTAAGCATCGCCAACCATAAACAACAAAGTAGTATCAGCGTTTGATGCAAAACGGCGAATGCCCGATCAATCAAGCAACAAGACTATATATGGAGTTTATACCATGAAATATTCATCTTTTCTGTTAAGCCTTTTGTTGTCTATAGCGTGCATCAGCTGTTCATCAGACGCGAATCCTGCGGGGGATATATCGACGAAACCTCCCTCGACGGATTCGGATAAACCTCAGCCGGGCAATCCCGAAACGCCCACAGATACGCCATATGTATGCAGTGCAGATACCTGTACGGCGACGTGCTGCAACAATGTCTGCAGGGACACGACATCCAATGTGAATCATTGCGGTGAATGTGATCATGCATGTCAATTGAAAGAAGTCTGCGAGAAAGGTGTTTGCATTCCGGCCAGTGCGTCATCCTGTCCGATTGACGAACTTTTATGCGGAGAAGAATGCACCTCTGTCGTCGATAATCCAGATCATTGCGGTGCCTGTGATCATGTCTGTGCTTCGGATGAAACATGCGTCAATCGTTTGTGTGTCCGTGATTGCAAGGGCCTGGCGCATTGTGGTGACTCATGTGTGGATTTGCTTGCAGATGCCGGGAATTGCGGTAAATGCGGCAATGCCTGCGCAGCTGAGGAGGCTTGTATTAACGGCGTTTGTACAGATACCTGTCCCGGTGCAAATGAGGTGATATGCAGTCAAACATGTGCTGATTTACAAACAAATCCGAATCATTGCGGTCAATGCGGCACAGCTTGTCTCGAAAATGAGGTCTGTTTATCCGGCAGCTGTACGGACACTTGTCCCAACGAAGGTGAGGTGATTTGCAATCATCAGTGTGTTAATCTGCAATCCGATCCTACATTTTGCGGCAGCTGTGATAATGCCTGTCAGGATACGGAACGTTGTGCGGAAGGCAGCTGCGTTTCGACCTGTGAAAATGCCAATTCGGCCATCTGTGGTCATGTTTGTATTGATGTGACGAATGACTCGCAGAATTGTGGCGGATGCCATGCCAAATGTAACGACAATGAAGTTTGCAGTCATGGCGTGTGCGGGTGTCCGGCGGATAATCCCAACTGCAATGAGTCGGCTCAGACCTGTACAGATACAACTAAAACCCTGTGCAATGACTTATGTGTCGATCTCCAGAATGATAATTACAATTGTGGTTCATGTGGACACGCTTGCGGCGATAATGTGATTTGCAGCAATGGTGTGTGCCTCGATTGTACCGGCAAAATACCATGTGATGATGGAGGGTGCTACGATCTGAAGAGTGACCCGCAGAATTGCGGCGGCTGTGGCGTGGCATGTCCGGCCAACGTGGCATGTGTCGATGGGCAATGTGCATCCTGCAAGGCAGATTATATCGATTGCGATGGCGACCCCAGCAATGGATGTGAAAAGACGACCGCGGACTGCTCCTGCGTCAATGGACAGGAAGCTGATTGTTATTACGGGCCTGCGGGAACTGCCGGTGTCGGCGCCTGCAAAGCAGGTAAGATGACATGCAACAACAATAAGTGGAGTGAATGTGTCGGCATGGTTTTGCCGCAGACCGATTATGTCTGCAGAAAAGATATTGCGGATTCTGCATTGAATGATTTGAACTGCGACGGCAAGGTGGATGGCACGCTGGATCTGGATGGCGATGGCTTATCCATTTGCGACGGTGACTGCTGCGATTCGAAAGCGCATTGCCCGACGGTGAGCGATCCGGCAACGGTTCGTGAAGGCTATCACGAAGTGCCCGGCAATAAGATCGATGATAACTGCAATGACGAAATTGATGAAGATGTGCCCGCCTGTGATGCCACTTATTCAACGGGCGTAGATCTTGAAAAACAAGATATCCGCGATGCAACAGGTGTTCAATTCGCGCGAGCCATGGATATCTGTGATGTATACGTTGAAGGTGATAGCAAAAAAAATTATGGACTCGTTTCGGCGACACTTCAGTCTCTCAATTCAGAAACGCACGGCAATAAAAAAATGAGCTATGCCGTTCGAATTTTCCCCAGTTTGAGCAAAGCCGGTACGAGTACGCCCATTATTACTCCTAAAAAAGGCAAACACTTTGTGGGAATATCGACGGGTGAATTCAATAATGGGAAAGTGAGCGGTAGTGCATCATTTATTAAGAATGGGATCATTCCATCCAAATATTTGTATGCGCATGGTGGGGTGCTTCAATCCGCCGAAGGTTGTCCGACGGTGAGTGAAGGCATTAATGATTCAGTTAATCTCCATCTCGTTTTAAAAGCACCACTCAATGCAACAGGTTTTTCGTTTGAATTCCGATTTTACTCGCATGAATATTGGCTTTATCTCTGCGATCAATTCAATGACTTTTTCCTGGTATTACTTGATTCCAAAGCGAGTGGTATTCCCGCTGACGGCAATATCGCGTTCGATAAGGTGGGTAATCCGGTTTCGGTGAATAATGCATTCTTTACAGCATGTAAAAGTCCAACATGCACAGCAGCATTTAATACCACCCATCTGACGAATGGTTGTCCCAATTCACTGAAATGTGAGAGCGGCAAATGCGTTTCGCCGTATGGAGCCTGTCCCGATGGGCCAGCAGATGTATGTGCCTTTGACAGCGATTGTGGTGAAGAGGAAACGAGTGGTGGTGCCACAGCCTGGCTTAAAACGACGGCGCCAGTCGTTGGCGGAGAAACCTTTACCCTCGATTTCTATCTGTGGGATACGAGCGACAATCAACTCGATTCGGCAGCCATCATAGACAATTTCCAGTGGATTACGACGGGTGGCACCGTTACCGTAGGAACGGATTTCTCGGATCCAAGAACGTAAACAGGGATTGGGCTTATCATAGGGGGAACAATGTTTGAAAAAGCGGCGGTTCAGCCGCTTTTTTGACGTCATTGAAGAAAAAACATCAAAAATTGTGAAATCTCATTGACGCGCATTAAGTCATGTGCCAAAAGGCGCGCGCCGCAGGGATAAACCTCCCCGAGATTTGAAACTGTGAAGGAAGTTAAGCTATGGCACGAGACGAAGAAGAACGCGAATTAGACGATGATTTGGATGATGACTTGGAAGATGATGCATTCGATGGGTCAGCACTTGAAACAGAGCTGGAATCTGAGCTTATTGAGGAATGGTGTCCCATTTGCAAGGATATCAAGCCCCATGCAGTCGTAGGCAATGGCAAAATTGCATGTGCAGTATGCAATCATGAGCACCACCGTGAAACAGAGTCGACGGGAGCCCCCATTATTCGCAGTTTGTTGACAGCGGATGACGAAGCGTCGCCTGAAGCACTCAAAGCAGCCTGGGAACGTCTGACTGCGATTGATGAAAGCGAAATTAAGCCATACTCCATCCGCCTGAAACTTTCGGATGGCGATGTGATTCGTCATTCTAAGTTTGGGATTGGCATTGTCGTGGAAATGACGGACATGACCAAGGCAGAAGTGCTCTTTTCGGATGGCTTAAGAAGATTGGTTTGCGGTAAATAAACTCGTTTCACATTGACGGTTTTGAGGCGGCGTGTCATATTGATCCAGGTTTGTTCGCCGCCAAGCAATCGTGGTGAAAGGGATGAAACATCGAATGGCACAAATAAGACTGCAATGCTGGAAGATGATGAAATTCCTGTATGCAAGTGTATTTTTGTTGTCATTCATGGTAAACGGATGTGGTGCCGGGCCCGTTTGGACTCGCGACGATCCGCGCGATGTTGTGAATGGTTTTCTGCAAACGGCAGAAGTGCAGAATGTCGAGGTCATGTGGGAATATCTTTCCACGGCGACTCAGAATCATCTCAATGCACGAGCAGAAGCCTTCAATGCTCAGTCGCAGAACAGTACTCCCCGCAAAGGCTGCGATATGCTTCGCACCACAGGCCATGTCATTTCTTCGACGCGCGAATACAAAAAAATTGAAGTTTCATCCCAAACCGCAGAAGAAGCCATCGTCAACATTGTGATGCACAATGGCTCAGTCAAATCTCTGACTTTGCACCGGGAAAACGGTCGCTGGACAATAGATTTACCTTTAGAAATGGAAAAATAATGAGCGATTATCAGATTCTCA
Source organism: Pseudomonadota bacterium (assembly GCA_017613855.1). Next base: position 2,300 of record JAGACY010000052.1, on the reverse strand, counting down.
ATGTTGGCCAACTCATTGCCAGTCACCTCGAAGTGCTTGAATTCCATGGTGAGAATGCTCTCGGCGCATCCTATCTGGTTCGCGATATTTCGAACCACAAAAAATTCACTGCCAAGCAGCTCAGCTTTAACTGCGATGAGAATGTTGCGAATGAAATCCGTTCTCAGCTCCCTGCACTGAGGGCGATCGAGCACAAAAGTATTGCCGGCTTTGAGGATTTTATCCTCGAAGATAATACGGGCTATCTTTTGCTCGAATATATCGAAGGTGAATTGCTCGACAGTCACCTGAGTATGCGCCGTGAACGCGGGCAGATTTTAGGCCTCAAAGCCGCTTACAGCTTCCTGGCACATCTCAGCCTTGGGTTGAATGTCATTCATCAATCGGGCTACGCCTACGGCTGTTTGTCACCACACATGATCATTGTGACTCGCGAAGGCCGCATACGTATCGCCAACTATATCTGCTCTTTCCTCGCAGAAAAATATCTGAGTGATGGCTTAAGAAATCGCTATTTCGACTCTCCATTTACTGCACCGGAGGTTCGCAGAACGCGCAATGGTGCCACGCCGACCTCGGATATTTATTCACTTTCCCTCCTCTTTACCGAACTTCTGAGTGCTGTTTCATTCAATGATTTCGGTGGACAGCCGGATGCCTTTATTGCACGTCTCCCGGGCGTTTCGAACAGCGTCAAAGAAGCCTTGTTCAAAGGTGCAAACTCAGATTCGTCCGAACGTTTTCAGTCGGCTCTCACCTTTAAAGATACGCTGAAAGCAGCGGTCGATGCACCTTCGGATGACGATCTTTCCTCAATTCTCGTCGGCGTCAATGACCTGCGGGCACTCAATGCAAGCGGCGATTTGCCGGCAATTGATACATCGCAAACCATACGTAAGCCGGACCTTTTCGACAGCGGTACGCGGCCCTCGGCACGAGCTCCGATTAATACGGAAGTTTGGATCTATCAAAAAGACGGCATGGATTATGGTCCGTTCAATCATGAAGGACTCATTAAGAAATTCTATGATGAAGTCATCACAGAATCCACGAGCGTCTTTAATACCTCCACCAAAAAACGTCAGAATCTGGGCACCATTCCCGAGTTCCAGAAAGAAGTTGAGGAATATCTGCCGCTGCGTGCTAAAAATCATGAAATCAGACTAAAAGCTGAGAAGAAAAAGAAAAAGACCCAAATCGCTGCCAGCGCTGGTGTCGTTTTCGTCATCGTCGGTGTCATCGCCGCTTTCTTCATCGGCTCCATCATTTACTTCTACAATCTTGAGCCTCCAAAAGCACTCGCCTGGGATGCTGCACTGCCGGTTTTCGGTAAAAAATTTGAGCTTCCCAAAACCGAAGAATTTACACTCAATGTCGATGAATCTCAGGCCAAGGCCTTGTTCGATCCCGATGCTTCCGAAGCTGAGATCGAAGCCGCCCTCAAAGCATGGGAAGCCGAACACCGCAAAAAGTTCGCCGGCAAACGTCGTCCTGCTGGTGCCAAGAAAGGTCTGCCTGGTGAAGAAATCGAAACACTCGTATTTACCGGCGAAGACGGACAGGAACTCGAACCATTGCTCGACTGGGAAATCGAAGAGCAGTGCATGAGCCCGAGAATGATGCGCAAAGTGCAGGAATGTTACCGCAACAGCGCCGGCGGTCGCCATGTCAGCATGAAAGTCAATTTCACCATCAACCAGAATGGTACGCTGCGAAACCTTTCGACGACGACGTCCGGACCGCTCAACGACTGCATCGTTTCGGCATTTTCATCGCTTAAATTCAGACCTTACGGTGGGACGGCCAAAAAGGTTTCCCTGCCGATTGGGTACTAAATCTTCATGGAAGTTCCCACCGATGAACAGCTCGTCCTAAAGGTTCAGGCGGGCGATAAAGCTGCATTCGAACAGCTCTATTGGCGCTACAAGGATCGCGTCATCGGTGTGGTCTATAATATCGTCCGCAATCATCAGGATACACTCGAAATTTCTCAGGAAGTTTTCGTGCGCATCTATAAAAATATCGATAAATATCAGCCCGGAACCAATCTGTTTACCTGGATTTACCGAATTGCGCACAACCTGGCGATCGACAAATACCGCCACAAAAAAACTGCCAAGGAAATCGAATTTGATAATGATTATCAAAAGAACTTTTCCCGTCCGGAAGATGTTTTGCCGCCAAGTTTGGGTATCAATCCCGAACGTGCATTTGAACGTGCCGAACTGCGCGAAAAAATGGCTGATGCTTTGAACGAATTGACCGAAAATCAACGTGCCATCATTACGCTGCGCGAAATC
>JAGACY010000479.1 GCA_017613855.1 Pseudomonadota bacterium | reverse complement strand
ATGTTCGGCTGATAGCGCTGCTGCTCCACCAGAGTGGAATAGTAGAGTCTGGAATTATACTCATTTGTGACTTTAGTGAGCATAACGTATATCATCAGCTCCGTAGCAATGAAAAACAGAGGGAACTGCCAGTCGCTGCGGTTGTTCATATCAAAACTCATCATCTTATTAAAAACCGGGTGCTTAAATTTAATATTATAGGCATGTAATCCAAGCCGTCCAATGGGGTCGGTCTTTGCACCGTACTTGCCATCGCCAACCACCGGATGACCAATCGACTGCATGTGCACTCGAATCTGATTGGTTCTGCCGGTATCGAGACTGACTCTCAGCGTGGTATACTGTTCATTCGAAGATATGGTTTCATAATGCGTAATAGCGCGCAATCCTTTGGAACCATCCGATGTACTGTGAATGACCTTATGTTCGTCTTCATATAAATAGGAATCGATTGTGCCCTTTGCGGGCTCGACATGACCCTCGACGATGGCAATATAAATGCGTTCTTCAACGCTGTCATTCCAGTTGGCAACGAGCTTGTTCTGTGCCTCGCGGCTCTTGGCAAAAAGCATCACGCCCGAAGTATCTCTGTCGAGCCGATGAACGACATAGATTCTCTTACCGGGCGATTTTTTATGAATATACTTTTCCAGAATACCACAGGCATTCTCGACGCCTTTCCCCGTTGTATCGACCGAATGAAGCCCCGAAGCCTTATTCACGACAATAATAAAATCATCTTCATATAAAATCTGTAACTTGTCATGATGCAGCCCAAATTGTGCATCACTTTTCGAACCAACACAAACGACATCGCCATTCTTAAGAAGATAATCAAATTGCGTAATCACCCGATCATTCACCGAAATACATTGATGCTTCAGCAAATCTTTAATTGCGGTGGCACTGCGGTTCGACAATTGGACTCGCAAAAAAGACAAAAGCGGTGCATCCTCGGCGACACTTATCTTTTGTCCCCGAATAGACTGCCCCGACTTCCCCACCCTATCAGGGCCTTGCCTGTGTTTGTTCGAATTCTGTTTCATACTTCACAAAACCAATTCCGCATTAATCAGTTCGCCCTTAAATAGTGTCATTCAATTCCGCATTCCGAATTCCGCATTCCGAATTAATAACAATTCCGAATTCCGAATTCCGAATTAAACTCAGCTTCCGCTCGTTGATACATCGTCAATCCTAAGTGTAGGCATTACAAAATCGTCATCATCGCGCGGGTCATTGCCAACTTCGGTTAATTTTTTCCATAATTCAAGGAAATTGCCCGAGATATTCATTTCTGAAACATTCTTGGTGAGCTTGCCATTTTCAATGGCCACACCGAAAATCCCATACGAAAAGTCGCCCTGCGACCTATCCGAATTGCCACCGATTAAACCAATCACATAAATGCCATCTTTGACATCGGCAATGATTTCTTCACAGCTGCGTTTGCCCGGTGTCAGAACGACATTGGTCATATTTCCGGACGTTGGTTTCATATTGAGCTTATTGGCACAATAGGTATCCAAATAGATTTGTTTTAATTGACCATGTTCAAAAAGAGTTAATTCTTTTGTAGAAATTCCTTCACTGTCAAAGAGCCGCGATCCGCTACCGCGTTTGATAAAAGGCATATCATGGATATCCAATAAAGGCGATCCTATGGTCTGGCCTATTCTATCCATAAAATAGGATTCTTTATCAACAAAACTATAACCATCGAGAGTTCTGAGAAAATAATATAAAAATTCTGTATTATTTCGATCCAGAATGATGGTGCGTTTTTTGGAATCCAACTTTGTTGCTCCGATGTGATAACGGCAATTCTGAGCAGCTTCGCCGGCAATAGCATCCGGTTTGTGCAGATCCGCACTGTGACGCGCACTATGCCATGCATCCCCTGCAGTCTTTTTCTCACCATCTGTTACCGTAATACTGCAGCTTCCACTTATGTTGGATGTTTGTTTCGAGCCTTCAAACCCATTGGTATTTATCTTATACAATTCACCCAGACTTAAATTATAACTGGTTGAAATATCAAAAATAGACAAATCCGTAAACTTCTGGCATTCAGCCTCGAGTGTTCTGCATTTTTCGATCAAGTCGTTGGGTGTCAGTTTCGCTACCTCTGGATCATACAATTCAAGATCCACATCAGACCGATTTGCATAGAGCGCCGGATCGGGCAAGGTACGTGCAGGTTCTTCTTCGAGCAAACGAGCCATTTCTATTGCATTATGAATATAATCATCCAAACTGTCATGGCGCAGATCCGATGAATTAAAGGCACCATACCGGCCATCGACAAACAGTTCAATATAGAGCGATGAGTCTCCCGCACTCTTAATATCTTCTATTATTCCTTTTCGCCACTTAATACTCAGGCTCTGTTTTCTGGAAATGGTTGCAGTTGCATTCTGAGCACCATATTTTTTCGCACTTTCGATTGCGTGTTGTGCAATAGATTGTAATTCAGACATAATCTATACCCCTCCCACAGTGATACTCGAAACACGAACCGATGGCATTCCCATCGACACCGGTACCCATTGACCAGCTTTTCCACAATAACCTGGCGACTTATCGACTTTATAATCATTGGCAACCAAATCAATCTTGGATAAGGTATCCGGGCCATTGCCAATCAGATTAACGTCTTTGATTGGCGTAGTAATTTTACCATGCTCGATCAAATAACCATTCTTGACATAGAACGTATAATCTCCCTGACCAATATTGACCTGACCATTGGTAAAGCTGCAGCAGTAAATGCCATATTCGATACCATCGAACAACTCATCTTTTTCATGAGGGCCATTCTTCATATAAGTTACACGCATACGAGGAATGGGCTTAAATTTATAATTCTGCCGACGTCCGCTTCCTGTCGAACTCAGGTTGTAATGAACTGCACTGATGCGATCATGCAAATAGCTCTTAAGAATACCATTTTCCACAAGGATCGTATCCTCGCAGGCATTGCCTTCATCATCGATATTGTAGGCACCATACGAGTTTTCTATGACACCCGAATCCCCAATCGTCACTTCATCAGAGGCAACACGCTGATTCATCTTGCTCGAAAAGATACTGAGTTCCTTGCGATTTGCATCCGCTTCCAGTCCATGACCAATCGCTTCATGAAGCAAAATTGCCGACTCACCGGCATCAAGTACAACGGGCCATTCACCGCCTTTAGGCTTGACGGCTTCAAATAGTATTTCGGTATTGGCATAGCCATTATTGACGAGATTGTCGATGATATCCTGATTGATGGCGTCAAAATCGGCTTTTGCACCATAACCTTCCATATTGGATTGTGTGACATCACCGCGCTTCATCACAATCGTAAGCCACAATCTGTAAATCGGCTGTTTGTCTTCTGCATTGATACCGTCCGAGGTATTGATCATAATATTGCGCTGATTCCACTGCATAAAAACAGAAACCTGAATAATATCGGGAGATTTCGCACGTGCCTGTGCTTCTATTTTTCGAACAAGCGCAACTGCTTTGGCAACATCGAAGGCACTCCAGTCAATGTTTTGACCTTAATAACGCTTAAAATCGACGTCATGTCTGGACTGAATTTCGACCGAATCTTTTGCCGGCGCAATTGAAGATGCGGCTTCTGCGGCCCGCAGCATATCTTCAAGCGTGAGCGATTCGGTATAGGCATACCCTACCTGATCTTTGTTCACACAACGCGCCCCCATGCCAAGACTAACACTCGAAGAAGCCTGTGTGACTTTGCCGTCTTGAATAGAAACCGAACCGGTTCGCGTATGTTCAAAAAATAAATCACCAAAACTCCCGCCGCGACTCATGGTTTTGGCAAGCACCTTGTCGATCATTTCGGGCGTAACCCCAAAATTGTTCTCAAAATAACTCGGTTTGTTTGTGACCAGTGTTGGCTGTATCACTTCCTGCGTCGCCGCCACAGGCTCGGCCTTTTTCTGGCATCCGCCGATCAACGGCAAAGACAGTGAAGCCAAAGCCCCCGTCGTCATAAATTCTCTGCGCGTCCAGCTCATATATCCTCCAAATGTTGTACGAGAGTGGAGTTTTTTGCGATTAGAATTCTCATTCAAGCTTATAGCTTATAGCTTGTAGAAGTTTCTTTGTCTTAGAGACAACAGCATGATTCCCTGTAAAATGAATTCACAGCTTTAAGCTCTAAGCTCTAAGCTCACTTCATATCCACGCTTATTCAAAAAAACAAACAAATAACGCCTGAAAGTATAAGCAAATAAACAAACTATCCCTCACTTTCCAAAATCGCTTTTCTTTTGGGAGGGGGTGTGGGGGAACCCTTTTCTT
>JAGACY010000478.1 GCA_017613855.1 Pseudomonadota bacterium | reverse complement strand
GCGCCTTTGTGCAGACAGGATGATCAGAATTCGCCTGCATTCTGCATAAGCCATGTCATCGTTCAGGATGTCGGGGTACATGAATTATCCTCGAGTGCTTGCAGAACTTCTTTTTGATGGGAACCGCGTCCGTATTTTCGGGCTTCCTGGCGTGTTTTGGATGCCATTTCATCCTGCCCCGCACTTTGATATTCGCATGCAAGGCGGGCAAGTGCAATCGCTGCATTTTCCGGGTCGCCCATAGAAAGATAGAGTTCGGAAGCAAAATTGAGCAGTTCTATCGCTTCGCCCACCGGGGTAAAGGCTGAACGCATGACGCAAAGATGCGCCAGTTCTGTGCGCCAATCGAGTGCACGAAGACCCGAAATGACATCTGTATAGACATCGCCGTTATTTCTTTCGAGTGCATAATGCACCATCATGCGCAGATAATGCCGGTATTGCTGTGCCCGAAGGGCATATTGTGCTGCATTGAGCCATGCTTTCATCGCGGCTTCGCCGCCCATGGAGGTAAAACCGCTCCAGAGTTTGACAGCCAGATTGGGAGCACCGATATCATCTACCAGGCCGATGATTTCCAGCATCTCAGAGGGATGCTCATTTCGGATGATTTGCATGGTTCTCAGCCAGATCCGTGAGAAATCGGTCGTGACATTTTCTGGCTCACACAAATCCTCGTCTTCTTCACCCCGGAACATGCATGCATACAAGTCGTCAAATTCATTCCAGTCTTTGGAACGTGCAGCACTCAAATAGTATTCGCGCCACTTGGACAAATTGCCGGACAACAGCGAGGCATGTGCAAAGGCTTTTAACCAGGCCTGCGGCAAATCCGCACGGTGCGCATGAACTTCATTAAAAATGTTCTCAAACTCTGAAGCTGTCCCTGCTGCCGAAGCAGATACCGCAGCACTTGCCAGGACGATGGTTTTCTCTTTTTTAGAGAGCAATTCAGCATAGCCTTTGAGCTCCAGAGCAATTTCAAGTGCCCAGTCATCTCGTTCCATATTGCGGTATGCCTGGGCGAGTGCCGGGGCTATGGCTGCACGTTCAACGGCAATATCGGTTTGGTTCCATGCATTTTCGAGAATCCATGCGGCCGAAGACGGATATCCCAGTAGTAAAAAAGCCCGGGTAACTAATGCAATTGCAGCCAGTTTGTCGTTTTTTTCGTTCAGAACCACGCCAAAGGGGGAATTGGTGACACGAAGCCCCTGGTCTATCCATTGATATCGATCATCGTTTTCGAATAGTTCGACATCGATTGTCTCGGTTTGCGTTTGTCCCATCGTATGAATGACGACTTTCGCATTCTGATGGCGCATATTCTGTATCTGGATGTGCTCTTTACCGGGGATGTCTTCTTTGAGCAATTCGGCAATTTGTTTGGAAACCGCACTATGATTGGCATTACCAAGCACAATTCTGACATCGAATGCAGGTTCATGGATGGCATCGAGCAAGACAAATGCCGGTGATTCGGGAACCTTTCCTGAGAGTACTTTCAGACTGACATTTCCCGATGCGTTTGCCTCGGCCCGGAGCAGTGCAGAACACTGCGAAGCAAGCCGCTGTTCTGAGTTCAGTTCAAAAGCACCATAAATTTCTGTGCCTTCAATGAGATTGGCTGTCGTCAGTTCGGTGGGAATGATTTTACCCGATGACTCGGAGGCAGGGAATATCAATCGTTTGGTAATGGCATGAAGTTCCTGAGCAACATGCATTTCACCGGAATATGCTTCAAACTGAGGTATGGGATCGCGCACTCCCGGTTGAACGGCTAAAACTTCGATGCGAGCGGCATCAGAAGTTCGTTCCGCAATACGCCCAGCTAAGACGGTGGGTTTGGGCTCCTCTTGCGGCCATATTGATCCCGGCAAAAAACGCACCCAACCATTTCGGGCGTAAGTATCATTATTTTTCAGGCCAATGATATAGGCACCCTTTGGAATATAAACCGCCCGCGGATCATCCCCCATCCTGTCAAAGGCGTAATCCCTTGCACGCGAAACTTCAGCAACCTTTTGCTTGGGTGTACTCGCACATGCACTCAGCGTGAGTCCGAGCAGCAAAAGAATGATGTATCTCAGAAATTTCGCCACAAAACCTCCTACACCCTTCGTCGTTTGCCCTCGCTGACGACAAAACCTTTGGGAACGGATGTACATCCGCTGGCGATACAGCCTGTGAGTTCCATTTCGGAAGTATCCAATTCTGTCACTTCGACATTGCGCAAAACGACTGATTTGAGTGTGGCAATGCCGCTCATTGATTCGATCTTTCCTGCGGTCATGGTCAGTGATTCCAATACACTGTCGACAAAATGCATCTTCGAGAGCGTGCATTCCTTAAACTGTGAATTGGTAATTTCGGCGGCCTCGAGATCTTCGGGTTCTAGGATGGATGATTTATTAAATACACATCCATCAAATGATGCTTCGGCTAATATGACATTCTTAAATGTACAATTATAAAAAGTACAACCATTAAAGAAAGCCCCCTGCAGATTGATGCTGTCAAATTCGGTTCCATCAAAAATGCATGCTTCCCATTCGGTGTTGCCGCAGTCAATCGTATGAATCCGCATGGCTCCAATTTGCGAACCCTTTATGGTTGCCCCTTCGAGCGATTTATCTTTTGAGATGACCTCATTAAAAATGGATTCATCCGAATTCTGGATGGCTTTTATTAAGTCTTTTTGACTCATATATTTATGTGTTTTTGTTGGTTGTGGGGATAATATCCCGAATTAATACAAGCGAAATTAATATGATTTCGCACGCTATGACTTCTTTAGAGCGATATAGATTGAGCCGAAATCACCGTCACTGTTGAGCAACGGGGCATATTCTGTAACGCGTTTGTCCGAACGGAACATGTCGATGGCCGCATTTTTTATGACCGGCTCTCCGGCACTTCCAAGGCCCTTGCCGCATATTACCAATGCGTATGGTTTGTGCTCCCGAATGCATGCCGACATAAAATCATCCAGTCTCGAGATGGCGGCATTCAGTGTCAGACCTCGCAATTTGAGCGTAATCACCATGCCATATCGGGATTCGTAGCGCTTGACATCCTTTAAAAGCTGCTTTTGTGCAGTTGTCATCGCCTCGTTGATGTCCGGTCGTTCGAGCAGATCTTCGCCTTTTTCGACCTGAGTCACCGCCACCTGCGGTGCAATAAAATCCGTTTTCATTCCGGATTCTGGTTGTGTTGGCGCTGCATCTACATTGACAGGGCTAAAATCTTCGAGAATGGCGGGTTCACTGTACTTCTTTTTATTGCGTTGTTTGGGGGCCGGTTTGGGCGTTTTGGTCAGCCGTTTGACATTCGAGAGCGCCATTTCCTGCGTAAAAAGCGCAAATTCCCGTTCTTCATCAGTCATGGTCAGTGGGGCAGAAGCGTCTTTTTGAGTTGGTTTGGGCGCTTCTTTAACATTGAACTTCGACTGGTAAACGTCGACCGGCTTGCTGTCCATTTGCATCATCGACTGTTCAAAAATCTCTTCATCCGTGAGATCCGATTCGTCATGCAAATCAGCTTCAGTAAAGCGAAAATCACGCATACGCATGGCTTCGAGCCGCATCGCTTCTTCGCGTTTTGCTTGCGCATCCGCCTCGCGTTTTTCCTGCTCGGTACGCTCTTCTTCCTCTGCTTTGCGAATATTCTGAAGCGATTTGAGCCCAGAAAATGCGCCGGTACTGAAGCCCTTCGAAAAATCGCCGCTGACGACGTCATCTGTGATGCGTTTATTCTTTTTTGCCATTAGACAGTGCAAACCCTCTGTGAATGATGATTGCATTCCAAATTCGGAATGCTCAAAATTGGCTTTTATTAATCACTTTGAACATGGGTTGCAAGGAATATGCGTCTTTTTTTGGGAGCGCAGCTATCGGCGTTGCCGATACGCAGCGCTAACGCGGCTATCGGCGTTGCCGATACACCGCGTTTTATTTTGTTGGGATGTCGTCCCACATCTATCCCCAATCCCATTGAAAAATGATAACAATTTCGTTATAAACAACCTTCTTATCGACAAACGTAGGGGTGACCCAACGTGGCCACCTCTGGGTGTGTCACTTTTATGGGAAGGTGTTCCATTTTGACGGGAACCAAAACCAAGTGTGCTTTGGGGCGGCCCAATGTGGCCG
>JAGACY010000477.1 GCA_017613855.1 Pseudomonadota bacterium | reverse complement strand
GTCTCTCTGACTATACCTCATGTAAAGACGTTCCATGGAACGTCTCTCTGACTATACCTCATGTAAAGACGTTCCATGGAACGTCTCTCTGACTATACCTCATGTAAAGACGTTCCATGGAACGTCTCTCTGACTATCTCTCAAGTAACGACGTGCGGTTCGCACGTCTCTCTATACCTCAAGTATCGACGTGCGGTTCGCACGTCTCTCTCTTACCCTATGGAGTATATCACCTTATGAGAAAAACATTCGCCCTGTGTCTTGCCGGCTTAATGCTCGTCAGCTTTGCCGCTTGTAAAAAAGAAGAAGCTCCCGCACAGCAGCAGCCCGTCGTTGAACCCGCAGTCGCAGCGCCTGCCGATGCCAATGCACCTGCCGCCGCCGATCCGAATGCACCTGCCGCCGATCCCAATGCTGCTGCACCTGCTGCCGATCCCAATGCCCCTGCGGATCCCAATGCTGCCGCCGCCGATCCCAATGCACCTGCTCAGCTCGATCAGGCTCAGCTCGAAGAAATTATGAAGCAAATCCAGGCCGAACAGCCGCCTCAGGTGCCTGCACCGGAAGATGTCGCTGCCGCACCGGATGATGCCATCAAAACCGCTTCAGGACTCGCCTATAAAAAGCTGACCACCAACGAAGCCGGTAAAGCCATCGCTATCGATGACCTCGTCAAACTCCATTACACTGGTTGGACGACCGATGGCAAAATGTTCGACACGAGCACCGGAAATCCCGATCCCGTCATCTTCACGCCAAATAATCTCATCGATGGTATGAAAGAAGCTCTCGTCCTCGCCAAGACCGGCGAAAAAATGCGCGTCTGGATTCCGCAGGACCTCGCTTACAAAGGTCGCCCCGGTGCTCCCGAAGGCATGCTCGTTTTCGAATTCGATATTCAGGATGTCATCAGCCCTGTGATGCCGCCAAAAGACATCCCCGAAGATGCCACCAAACTCGAAAATGGCATTGCATATAAAATTGTTAAAACCGAACCCGGCGCCAAACAACTCGCCGAATCCGATCTCGTTGCGATCGATTTCTCTGGATGGAAACAGAGCGATGGTAAACGCTTCCAGTCTTCTATCGAAATCGGCGAAGAACTCAAAGCACCCGTCAATTCGATGTTCCCAGGATGGAAAGCCGTTCTCCCCAATGCCCATGTCGGTGATGTCGTTCAAATGTGGATTCCTCAGGAATTCGGTATCGATCCCGAAGGAACTGAACTTGCCGGCATGCTGATCTTCGAAGTGACTGTTAAGGATGCTATCGCAATGCCGCAGCCGCCCGCAGATGTCGCTGCCCCTGGTCCCGATACCCAAAAAACCGAATCCGGCATTGCCTATCGTATTCTGACGCCCGGTACCGGCACCCAGCATCCCACTGCCGAAAGCAGAGTTAAAGTTCATTACTCCGGCTGGACGACCGATGGTGTCATGTTCGATTCGAGCGTTGCGCGTGGCGAGCCTATCGAATTCGCCCTCAATCAGGTCATTCCCGGTTGGACTGAGGCCGTTCAGCTCATGGTTCCCGGCGAAAAACGTATCGTCTGGATTCCCGAGGAACTCGCTTATAAAGGACAGCCCGGTGCACCTGCCGGTATGCTCGTTTTCGAAATTGAATTGCTCGAGATTCATTAATCGTTTGTGTGAATGGGCTATCGGCTGCGCCGATACGCCCATCCTTCTGGCTATCGGCTGCGCCGATACGCCCATCCTTCTGGCTATCGGCTGCGCCGATACGCCCTCCTTTCGGCCTATTGGCGCTAGCGCCAATACGGCCTTTTTTATTTTTTTCAAACACTCAATTTCTGGCTAGTAACAAATTGTTATCTGCTAAACAGGGCTTGGCTCATGGCTGACAAAGGTAATTCTAAATCCTGGAAAACCATAAGAAAACTGGGAATTGCAGTGGCCATCGCCAGTGCTCTCATGTATGTCCTCATCCATTGTTTTAGCTGGATAGAATCAACAGAACGAGGCGTTCTGGTAAAAAACGGTGAAGTACAATACGGAATACTTCAACCCGGTTTGGTTATCCATGCACCATTTATAACAGATGTGTATACTATCCCCGTTGCGCCGCAGCTGCTCACGTTTTTTTTCAGCGAAAGAGAGAACGGTCTCATCACCAAAGACATGCAGACGGTTGGTGGACAGGTTCAGATTTCATGGAAGTATCAGGAATCACAAATAATCGATATTGTTAAACGCTATAAACATAACACCGTCGAAACTGAAATTCAGTATGCAACAATCGCATCCTTTAAAGAATTCGCCGGTGATTATACGATAGATGAACTTCTCAATAACAAAGAAAAAGTCGGCCAGGAAGTGATTGAAATTGTAAAAAAGAAAATAAGCAAATATCCTGTTGAAATCTTACAAATGACCATTGTAAATTGGGATTTATCTGATTCCTACAAACGATATTTGCAGGAAAATAATATAAAATACCCGTAATTTTAAACGTTCTCCCACTCTCTCAAAAAGGATAAAATTATGGCTTCTTACAATGACGGTCCCGGTATTGGGTTAATCATGAAATTAGTTGGTATTGCGATTGCGCTTATCATTTTGATCATCATCATAGCCAACTGCTTCTCGACAGTCGATGCAACAGAACGCGGCGTTCTGGTCACCTGGGGTAAAGTTTCGGACGAGGTTTTGCAGCCTGGTATCGTCAGTCACGCCCCCTTTGCTACCGAAGTTCGCACCCTTACAATGGTGCCCCAGCAAATCACGATGGTCTTTACCGAAAGCCAGAATGGCGCTATCACCAAAGATATGCAGACCGTTGGCTCTAACGTACAGGTTATCTGGAAATTCCAGGAAGCGCGCGTACTCGATATCGTCAAACAGTACAACCGTTCGATTATCGAAAATGCCATACAACAGGCTGCTGTGGCATCCCTCAAAGAAACTATCGGCGATTATACAATTTATGAACTCGTCGAGAATCAGGAAAAACTCAGCCCCAAAATTCAGGAAATCCTCGAATCAAAAACGAGCAAATACCCTATCGAAATCGTTCAGTTGACGATTACCGATTGGGATTGGTCTGATGCCTTCGACCGCCAGATTCAGGAAACGATGCAAAAGACACAGGAAGTCAAAAAAGCCCAGGAAAACCTCAAGCTGACACAGACAAATGCACAACAGCAAGTCGCCGAGGCTGAAGCACGCAAACAGGCAGCTGCCCTCGTAGCCGAACAGGAAGCCAATACAGCTAAAGTTCGCGCCGACCAGGAATACTATGCCGCACAAAAGAAAGCGGATGAGGCCCTCTACGAAGCCCAACAGGCTGCCGAAGCCAAAAAACTCGAAGTTGACGCACTCGCTTACTACAATTCAAAAGTTGCGCAGAATTACAACGTCGAAATTAAGCTCAAAGAACTCGAAATTGAGCTCACGCGCGCTCAGCGTTGGGATGGCCGCTCGGTGCCCAATGTTATGCCGATGACCGCATCCGGAACCATCGTCGATGTGAAATAATCGGTTTGTTGTGTGAATGGTGCAGTGCGCATCGCGCACTGCACATGATCATCAATTCGTATGGGTGAGATGAATGCCTTGATACACATCATTCTGACTTTCGTCGGCCGTATCCCAGTCGCCGTATTTGGTATGAGGTGCATTCCTTAAATAATCCAAAACCTCATATACATTGCGCTTTGTAAAGTCTTTCTGATTTCTTTCCTTAAATGGCTGCTGTCTGTCATCTACCTGATAAGCATCGCCAAATACAATATCCGTATATAGAACGGGATCATCCGCCGGGAACGGGAATGGCATGCTGATGACGCGTTCTTTGATAAATCTCTCATTGGCAGGCATGATCATATATACAATCGGAAATGGATCGCCCACTTGATAATGTCCTTCCGGTTCGATGTGTACAACAATTTTATGAACCAGATCCTCTTCGCGCATGTCATCCGGCGGATTAAATTTATAATGAATTTCAAAATTCGGACGTCCGTGACATGTCAAAGAACACTCTTTTTTATTTCGTTCGATAGCCAGACTGTTGTCGCTTCGGTTTTCAATGTTGGCTTCTGCAGTTTGTTTATATTCTATCCCGACAATTGTAGCGATCGTCTTTCGCCCATTCTTTAAAAGATACCACAATTCATCGAGACGATAATCTCTCGTTTGGCTGAAAGGTATACTGTAACCGACTGGCACAAATACTTTTTTTGCGTGTTTCTTTTGAATTTCTTTTTGAGCTGCTTTTAAATGGATAATGTGAAAAATATATAACGTGCCTATTATAATAATACATAGTATAGCCGGGATAAAAGTGATAAAGCTTAATTCAGTAAGATATAATGTAAAAAATTGCCCCATTCCGAATAGAAACAGAATGTAAGCAAG
>JAGACY010000476.1 GCA_017613855.1 Pseudomonadota bacterium | reverse complement strand
GGGGAATGGTATGTTTACATCAGGATTTGTCTGACGCTATTAGCCCCCCCAACATAATATATGGCCAACCGAGGGGCGGTTTGCAGCTTCATACATTCCGGACGCGGGAAATGACGCTGAAGTGCCGTATATGCCAGGCACACCGGGATGCCTTTTTTACGACAGTTCATGCCGGAAAGGGAGTGGTGTGCCAAGACCGAGCGTTTTATGGGTCGGGCGTCGGTCGGCGGGCGGGAATGGGAGAGCGGTAACCCTTTGGGTTACCCTAGAAGCACGCAGTTCAAATGTAAGTCCAAAACCTACATTTGTCAAAATCCACACAACAATTCTCTTTTCCTTAAAGTATATGCACGAATTAAAAATTGAGAATTATAGATTGCAAACTGCAAATTGAAGACGCTTTCGATTGGCATGAAAAATAAAAGCCGCGCGTATTGCCGAAAGGCAATAGCAAGGCCGCGAGGCGTATTGCCGAAAGGCAATAGCCGAAGCATACACAAAAAAAAACGCCGGAATTACCGGCGTTTTCATTTCATCGAAAAAACACAGATTTATTCTTATTTTTTCTCATGAACCACGATTTGCTGGAACGGAATTTCAATACCGGCAGCATCCAATTCGTGCTTGACGTTTTCGGTCACACGTTCACGAACGCCCCAATAATCAGCTGTTTTGCACCAGGCACGCGCAGAAAACAGAATCGCCGAAGGTCCGAGTTCCAGTAAATATGCAGAAGGCGCAGGATCTTCGAGAGCACCTTCGACTTTGCATCCTTTGAGAATGGCTTCACGTGCCTTGGTAATATCGGTCGAATAAGCAACACCGACATTGACATCGACACGACGAATCTCCTTGCCCGTGACATTTTCGATTGTAGCGCTCGAGACAGCGCTGTTCGGGACGATGATGACTCGATTATCGAGTGTAACCAGAGTTGTCGTAAACAAATCGATGACTTCGACACTTCCGGACTGGCCGCCTACTGAAATGAAATCATGCAGCTTAAACGGCCTGAACACGATGATCATCACGCCTGCAGCAAGATTTGACAGCGTCCCCTGGAATGCAAGGCCAATGGCAAGGCCGGCAGCGCCCACGACTGCAGCCAGAGAAGTCGTCTCGATGCCGAATATGCTCAAACATGCAATCATCACGACAACAAGAATGAGCCAGAAAACCGTTCTGCCAAAGAATGTGGCGAGTGTTTCGTCAAGTTTCGCCTTGGTACAGGCTTTTGTCGTAAAACGGCTCAATATTTTGGCAACACAATAACCAACGATGAGCACACCAATAACGCATACGACGTTAAAAGCATAGCCTACAAAATCAAGACTGCTGACCTTTTCCCACAAGCCAGAAACCTGATCTACAGCATCGTTGGCAACCTGGGCACTATTCGAATCCTGAATGATTTCCGCTGCTTCCTGAATTTTTTGATCGTCCATCCCCTTCTCCTTTTGTGCAATGAGAATTGTGCAATGAGAATCTCACATACCCACTTTGGGCTACGCGGACATTTATAATGTAAAACAAGGTGATAAAAAAAGGTCTTTTTATGTCACAGAGTAACACGAAGTACAAAACTGAATAATGAAGCTGCTTCAGCAAACGACATGACAGGATTTAAACGGTGACTGATAAGCATTGTTTATTGCGCATTGTCAAAAGTCTTTGGGAATGTTATCAAATAGAATGGCATTAATTGGACAAGCCTATCATGATAGTGGCTTCAAATGCTTTTTTATCATTCGGATGTCCCATGACGCTCACAGATTTTCTAAAAAAACTGAAAAAAATCGAGTTCCAGACCCGAACTCATAGCCACGAAGTGCTCACGGGAACCTATCACTCGGCCTTCAAAGGCAGAGGTATGCTCTTCAGTGAATGCAAACCATACGAGGATGGGGATGACGTTCGATATATAGACTGGCATGCAACCGCAAGACAGCAGGGGGTATTCGTCAAACAATTTGTCGAAGAAAGGGAACTCAGCGTCTGCATTATTCTCGATTTATCTGAACCCATGCGTTTCGGTTCAGTCAGTATGACCAAGGCAGAAAAAGCCATCGAAGCCATGTCGATCGTGGCGTTTTCTGCACTTCAGAACAACGATAAAGTAGGCCTTTTCATTTTCAATGAAGTCGGAATGAAATTCATTCCACAGATAAAAGGCAAATCCAATATCGTACGCCTCATTATCGAGGCCCTCAGGTTTGATCCTAAGCCCGGTGTGAACCGATTAAACGATATCATGGCTAAAACCATGACACTGATGAAACGCCGTTCACTGATGATAATCATCAGCGATTTTATCCATGCAGACTATGAGCAAACACTCAGACACATGGCACACCGGCATGAAGTCATTCCGATAGTCATCCATGATCCAATGGAAAAAACACTTCCTGATCTGGGACTTACCGTTTTGGAAGATGTCTCATCACATGAAGTTGTCTTTGCTGATACTTCACAGGAATCTATGCGGCGTGATTACAGACAGGAATTTGAAAAACGCCAAAAGCATCAGAAATCGATTTTTGACCGATGCAAACTGACATTTGTCAATATTGCGACAATGAGGAGAGTGTTACTCCGATTGCACACGCATTCAACAGGAGAGTTGGGCATGTGTAAACGGAATTGGAGTATTCAAAAACATCTGTCCTCTCTGGCAACGGTAATGCTCTTTGCATGTTTAACCTGTTTTCCGCTTGATTCATTTGCTGCTGATGACATCAATGAATTATGCCATACAGAAATCAATTCATCGGAACCTGAGTATTTACAAACGGACATTCTCGATCCTGTTCATTTTAAATATGAAATATCTATCGATAAGAGCTGTCAGTTCCGCGTCATTCCTACGGCTCAGATGCCAATGGTATGTAACAAATCGACGCAGGAGATGATAGGAGCACCGCACCCAGAAAAACAACTTGCACGCATCGAAACTGTCTGTCACTTCAGACGTCCGGGGACTTTTTTTATTCCCCCCATCCAATTTGAGATTTCATCCGACCAGGGACAGCAACGTTCCTATATTTTCCCAAAGATGAAGAGGGTAGACATCGCCCCAATCTATCCCAAAGATGACGCACCGCTTGATCGGTTAATCAAACTCCAGCCCTGGACACCTGAATTGAGTCCTTTTTGGCTCATATTATTTGGGACTTTAATTCTTGCACTTGGAACTGCCGTTGGATTTGCAGTTTACAAAGCAGCCAAACAGCAAAAAGCAGTCGAAGAAGAAAAGATACCACCAATACCGATTGAGATTTTTCTTGCTCAAATTGCTCCGCTTGCCGAATTTACGCCATCTACCTCTGAAGAATATAAAACATATTACGACAGACTTTCTTATGCGCTCAGAGTTTATCTGTCACAGAAATTCGAACTCGATGCCATGAGCAACACCACCTATAATTTAAGGAAATTGCTTTTGGATCAAGGAATTACGGAAAGATTATGTGATGAGATCAAGCATATTCTTTCCGAATCGGATATGGTCAAGTTTGCACAGGAAATGCCGAGCCAGGCTGCCAATCTTCTACTGCTCAAAAATACAAATCTGATAGCATCCAGAATTGAAGAAGATTTTCCAGATAACAGCACAGCAACCTTACAATCCCAATCCTCCGCCCCATCGAACACCCCATGACTTCCAATCCTACTGCCTAAGACAAATCCATGGTTTTTTTCTTTTCTTTTCTCAAACAGCTGCAAATAGATTCTCTCGAAAGGCCGGCGCTGCTTCTGCTTCTGGTTGTGCCCGTTTTATACATTGTCTGCAGCTTTATACAATCCAGCAATGAGATGAAAAGAATCCAGATTCCTTCCGTCTGGTATCGGGAAAATTCCAAAGGAAGTACGATACAGCCTGACATCAAATCCAGGCGGTTTGAATGGAAATGGCTGAAAAACTCCCGGCGTCTGTGGTCAAAAATAATTGGCACCGCACTCGGGCTCTTCGGGTTTATTTGTCTCACGATTGCCATTGCAAATCCCTATGGCGGTGCAACCAGCGAAAACCGAACAGAGGGCATCGATATCTATTTTACAATGGATATGTCGGCCTCCATGAAAGCATACGATTATAGTCTTGATGAAATACAGGCACGCTATCGTCTGGATGTCAAAACACCGAACCGTTTTGACACAGCCAAGTCGACCATGCTTCAGTTTATTGAATCGCGGGAAGCCCGATGTCACGATCATTCTGCCGTCATTGCACGCTGCGATCGCATCGGCATATCCATGTTTGGACAAACGGCCTTTATCGATATTCCACTCACGACAGACTATGCTGTTTTATCCAACCACCTCAAGCTGCGCAAAATCGATGATATTGATGCAACACAGTTGGCAATTGGCGATGGGATCATGAGTGCAGTCGCAAGTCTGAGGCATTCAACGGCAAAGTCGAAAAATATCATTCTCGTTTCGGATGGTGATCGCAAAGGGGGAAGAATCAGCATTAACCAGGCTTTAGCTGCCGCCAATGCATACGATGTGCATATCTTTCCAATCATGATTGGAGCCAGCAATAAAGC
>JAGACY010000475.1 GCA_017613855.1 Pseudomonadota bacterium | reverse complement strand
GAAACCTTGCAAGTTCCTTCAGTAGGGCAAAATCCTGTTGAAATGCCATCTCCGGAAGCAATGCCTAATCCTGAAGGTGGATATTACGTGAGCGATTATGTGTGGAGAGGATTTGGCATGGATTTCGCCGAACTCATCGACACAAAAAGCACTATCGAAGAATGTTACATGCTTTTACCCAAACCCTCAAATAATCCCTAACTATGAAAAAGTTTCTATTCCTTTGCACGATGATGGCACTTGCAATTATCAGCGCGGGCGCCCAGAATGATGAAAGCAAAAGCGTGCTTTTGCCTGGAAAAGGACACATCGATGTCGAAAAACTGAAAGACAACATCGACCTTAACATGGATGTTTCAAAACTGAACATCAATGAGATCAGGGTACTGAAAAAAGCCTTTGCAGCGCGCCAGGGTGAATGTATCATGGAGGCGGAACTTCGAGGCCCCTTCAGTGCAACGTCGTGGTATACTGCTTTGGCAGAAGATCGCGCCTACGCCGAAGAAGGCACAATGAAGCCCATTTCGTTCACGGCTCAAGAACAGGCATTCATCAAAAAACTTGAACAGGCAGAGAAACGAGATACAAGTCAGATAGGAGATGCCACCATGTTACAGAATCAATTTAAATTGGCAACCCTCATCACAGTATTATGTTCGGCAGGGGCGGGCATGGCGAGCCCTGACCTGGCATACGCACAAGATGCATCCGAACTCGACCTTGCACCGCTCGTCATGATCATCTTCGATACATCCAATTCGATGAATTATGACTATAAATGCAAAACTGGTGAGGTAGTAAAACAGAGTGACGGCACATTTAAGTGCAAAAATGGCAACCCCATACATACAAGGCTCACCAAAGCTATTGCCGAAATTGCAGGATATCCCAAAGATACTCAAGAGCGACTAGATAATGTTTCTTGTGTAGAACAGTGTACAACGGGAAAACTAAAAACTGGTTATGACTGTAAAAACTATGGTAGTGTGTGTGTATCATGTGATCAAAATAATTGTGAAAAAAATAAATGGGTGGATGGGAAATGTACTGATTGTAAAGAAAATTCTAGCTGTAAGGGATGGAATCCACCAGTTTGTTGTGATAGTAATGGGAAAGTAACTAGTTATTGTTATAATAATAGCAGCCAAGAATGTAAAAAAGATACTGACGCTACTTGTTATAGAAACCGCAATCGCCCCAGAAAACACTGGGAATGCGATGCCACAGATTGTCGGTTTGTATATGAAAATTTTGCTGTATCAACACCAGTTAGTCATATCGACTCTCGATTATATGATCCTAAAAATCCAGAGGAATATGAAAATGCATACGATAATAATGGTGTACTTCAAGCATATCAATATGCTGTCAAATTTGGATTTGCTTCGATGTGTACCTCTAGAGTAAGCAGTAACCATGTCAACTCGACGGATTTCTCATATAGATATAATCATCTTTATGAAGTCAATGGCGTCAGCGGCTGTGGTCCAACATATAATGCCTTATCTGAAAATAATTTGACGAAGATTCATAGTACCTCTACTCAATCTGAAAATATTAGAGATGCTGAAGGGCTCTGTTCCGGCAAAATTGATGGTGTCAACAATCTGGCGCCGTTGATCTATCCGACCGTGTCCAACGATGAAAATGATATCTACGAGCATAACTCTGCCGTCATTGCTTCGATTCGCAGCTATTCTGGGTTCGCCAGTACGCCGATCTTAGGCGTACTCAGAGACTTTCGGGCATTATTTGGTGACGGAGAGACACTGAATGCCGATAAGTGCATGTACACACAAAAAATCAAAAAGGATGGTGTCGTCCAGGAAGTAGAGGACGAACACTATCTTTGCCGTCCCAAAGCCATCATCTTCATTACAGATGGCGATAATTATTATGATGTTTTTAAAGATAATGATGATTGTAAAGGCTCTAGTCATTGTTCTAAAATTGAAAACTTTGATGCATTCGCAAAAGATCTTTACAAAAATAATGTTAAAATTTATCCCGTTGGCTTTGCAGAGGGATTTGATGTTGATACGGGTACGAACGCAGGCAAAAAATTAAACCACATGGCCTGGAAAGGTGGAACGTGCCTCAAAAAAGACGGCACTATCCTTGATCCTCTTGATGAGGATATGACTCCTGATGATTTTAATGCTCTTTTTACCGGCAATAATCCACAGCTCATGTTAGGCGAAGGTAACAACAAAAACAAACAATGCTTTTACGATGCGCGCGATCCAAGCATGCTCCGCCTCGCGCTCAAAAATGCCCTTTCGGACATGCTCAAATCGTTCAAATCGAAGACTCGTATCGCCACGACGACGGCCCTGGGACGCATTAAGAATTATGTGAATATCGAAGGCGACTCCTCTTATTTTTACAATGGTTATTATAATGTTTATTCCGGGTACGACATCACCGTCGGGCAGGTGCGCAGGACCATTCTCGAACGCGAAACCCAACTCTGCGACAGGGACGATCCGGCAAGTAATGGCTTTAAACCCGACAGCAGCCAGTTTATCGATATGGCGGCACGCCTGAATTGCATGCTGACCGGCTGCGTCAAATACGAAAAGACAGATGAAGGATTTCTTAAAAAGGTCAATGATCTGGAAACTGCCCAAAGAGCCGGCTACACGAGTTTCCAGCCCAAGGCGGATGACCCCACTGCGAGGCCGGAGCCTTGTGCAACCGACTACGATCAGACCTCTGGTTCGTTTGGCGACACCATTTCCTATACCACCGTCAACGCAAAAAATACCTGCAGCAGCAAGCGGAACATCTTTGCGGGCGATTATACCCAGGATCGATATGCCATCCATCCTGCGGCCTATTCCATCTTAAAAACGACATCTACCCTCAATGCCACCAATGACTTAAAAACGACAGGCGAGGGTGGCTTTATCAATGCCCCGATTTATGCGGGGTATATTCGCGACGGCCGGGCAGCAAACAGCAATTATCAATTTATTATCCATAACCCGATGGCAGCAAACAATGCATGTTCTGCCAATATGAACCATCCTTATACCGAATCCAATAACATCACGGCAGATTATATTCTAACCCCCTATGAATGCATCACCGCGCTGGATTGCCCCATTATGGAGGGCGAAAAACCGCTCGAATGCGACCTGGGCAGATGCGTCGCGTCCGATGATTATAATGATAAACAGAAGATTTGTGATTCCAACAGAGATGGTAAGGTTTGTATTGCAAAACGCCTCAGAGAAAAACACAACGATTGTAACAAGCACGCAGATTGCGTAGATAAATGCAGCGCCAATGGCACCGCAGACGGCGGCTGCGTCTGCCATGCCGGGCAGTGCGTACCGGGTATCGTCAAAGACTGCGACATACGCCAATTCTTAGCCACCCAAAAACTGGGTACCATCGAATATGCCTCGCCCACCGTCGTCGAGCCCCCCACACGTAATTACAAATCTGCCACCTACCAGGCATTTAAAAATAAATACTGGACGCGCGACACCATGCTGATGGTCGGTGCCAACGACGGTATGCTCCATGCCTTTGTGTTGGGATACAATGGCTTTGCGAAGTACGAAAAAGCCGAAACCCAAAATACGTATGCCTTGAGCGACGCCATCGCCTCCAAGCCCTCAGCTAAAAATGTTTACGGCGAGGGCGATGAACTTTGGGGATTCATTCCCAAGGGCGTCATGCCTAATGTAGCGAAGCTCATCAACTACGGACCGCAGCAGCACGTCAATTCGACCCCCATTACCAGCGACGTACTCAGTCCAATTGACCATGAGTGGCATACGGTCGTTTTTGGCGGCCTTGGCAATGGCGGGCGCAGCTACTATGCACTCGATGTCAGCAATCCTGCGCAGCCCAAGATTTTATGGGAAATCGACCACCAATGGCAGCCGTGGGAGAACCCCGAATATCCCGACATGGCCGCCTCCATGTCCAAAATCATCGAGGGAACATCCGCCGAAACGCCCAATTCTGAAATGCAGAACCGGGAACGACTCGAATCCAATACAGGCTATCCGTTCCAATTGCTGGGCAAGGCCGTCATAGAACCGGCCATCACCATGCTGAATATCGACGGAACGCTGGAACCCGTCGCCATTATCCCCGCCGGCGATGGCACCACCGAGACGGACGACCACATCGGATGTGCGCTGTACATCGTCAGGCTCTTCCCAACGGATAAAGAACATCTTTTGGTTAAAACCTTCTATTTTGATGATCCCATTACGAGTACCCCCAGTGTTTATCCCAACAACTTTAATGCCATTGGCCAGCTCATCTACGTAGGGGATAAAAAAGGTGCCCTCTATCGCCTGGATGTCTCCTCTTCGGATGTTGCCGATTGGTCTGGCGAAACCAAATCGGCAGACGGTACCCTTCTCACCGAGAAAGACGCGAATAACGACCACGAACCGCCCATCTTTGATCCGTCCAGCCTGGAGTTAATGGGAAGCGCGGACTATAATGCCATTACCTTTAAACCGGCAGTCTCCCTCTACAGTCGTACGGGAAGCACCGTGATCCAACTCGCCTTTGGGACTGGTACCCAGCGCAATCTTGCCGTCGAGGAGGATGATCACAACTATATTGCCAATTTCTACGATTCATGCACCCCGTCCTCCATCGTCAGAGACGACCAGGCCGTGAGCTTCTACAGCTGCACGCTGAATCCCGCCAGCGGATCTAGCCGTTTTACCTCGCAAATCCACATTTTCAATCCCCCCAGCGGTGTACAATCCAGTGACAATCCTCAGACAGAAGGAGCACAACAATTTACAATTAAAACCTATCAAGATGATAAATACCAGATGATGACGGGCCCCGCCATTACGTACAACTTCAAGTCATACTATCCTCTTTATACGACCGAAAACAGAACATGTGCCCTTGGCCACGCTAGCTTGTGGCAACTCTACTCATCACAAGCGACACGCCATACAGCCATGACGGATGTCCAAAGTCCGAACGCCAAGGCATCCTCAGCCTTCAGTTTATCGAATCATGTCCAGCTTGGCACCACGGGCACCAAAGTGTACGGGCTGCAAATCACCAACCAGATGGTCTGCCTGTCCAAAGACAATAAGACGAGCAGTGTCATTGCACCTCAGCTCATCGCTCAAACGGGCAAGAGCACGCAATATGACGCCAAAGAAGGCGCCAAAGATAGTCGTTTGACCATCCCCTCGATGGCCCTCGACCTCGAAGCCATCGAGCCCACATCACAAATCGTCTCGTGGGCGAGTGTCTACGAATAGTTCAAATTTTTCCTCAAAAAAGCCCGCCAATCTGGCGGGCTTTTTTTTGGGGGCTGCCCCCGGCAACGATGGGGGTAAAGGTAAAACCTATTCATATCAACCCCGTTTAGGGGTTTTCGAAAAGAAATACAAATTGCACAAAACCTATTTGACATAAAATCGGGAACCCCTACGGGGTTCATTTAAGAATAATACGTCATTACCCCCGGTTGTCGCTGCGCGCCAACCGGGGGCTACTCGCCAAAAGCCCTATGGGCTTTTTATAAGAATTCTTATAAGAAACTGACTTCTCATTAAAAATGTGACGGCTCTGAGTAACCCCGATTTCTCTGCGCGCCAATCGGGGGTAAAGGTAAACCCTGCGATCTTTGGAAAACGACATATTCCAAAGTTAAATGCTGTACCCCTGAGCTTTTTTATTGGCCACTTGCGCGTAATACAGTATTCATAGGGTAGGAAGATGTAGGCCTTTCTGCGTCTCATAATGGTTACAGTTACCCTATGCATAAGGAATAAACACTTGGGCGATTTAGAAAAAAAAGTAGACGAAGCAACAGAATTGCTTGGTGATTTGGCAGACGAAAACGAAGAAGCCAAGAAAAACGAGGAAGAAAAAGAAGAGGAACCCCCTAAGAATTTTAAAGAAGCCATACAAAAAGGCATCAAGGAGACGATCGACCCCTTTAAAGCTTTTATCAAGGCTCCCCGCGAAATCATTGGCATCAACATCATCAATATTTTCGAGGGCATGGCCTATTTTGGGATCCTGACCTACCTGATGCTCTTCATGACCAAAAACGTATTGGTGACCAATGCCCCATACGTTGACATCAAAACCCTCGAAGGCACATCGCAGTTCATGGCCTGCCTGCAACCCGAGAATATTGGCGGATGTGTCGATGTCCATGCCGGCTGGATCGTCAGCGGCTTTTTGATGCTCATTACATTTTCACAGCTGTTTCTGGGTGGTTTGAGCGACAAAATGGGTCCCAAAAGGATGTTGGGCATCTCCATTTTCATTTTGCTCGTATCCCGTTTTGTGATGGGATTTGCCGAGATGGTCTTTGGCCCCCTCGGAACCGGCATCGGATCGATTTTCTTTTTTGTCGTCATTGCCTGCCTGCTCTTTGCCGCACTTGCATACGGTGTGTTCAATCCTGCGGTCTATTCGATCACACGCATGTATTCCGACAAAAAGACATCCGCCGTCTCGTATGCCATGCTTTATGCCGGCATGAATCTCGGTGCATTTTTGATTGGCCTGATCTTGCCGCATATTCGCCGTTTTGCCGGTGATCAGGTTGCAGAAGGTGCCGTGCCTTCGGCAGAGGGTGTCATGCCTCCCGAAGCGATAGAACCGGGTTTCCTCGCCGGAACCAACGGGATTTCCGGTGCCCTCATTTTTATTGCAGGCATCATGGTCATCGTATTCGTGCTCTATTGGATATTTATTGCCAAATCCAAGACCAAGCCCCTCGAAGATCCTACCGAAGATGAGTCTGGTGAGGGCAAAGCCAAATCACACGAAGGTCTCTCTCTGCTCGAACGGCTCAAACGGCATCCGCTCGCCGACGGCAAATTCGATTTCTTTATCTTCATTTTAATTCCGGTACAGACGCTGTTTGCTTACCAGAATATTCTCATTCCGACCTATCTCGAGCGCAGTTACCGTGCATTTCCGACGATTTCGGATAATTTCGAAACATTCAGCAACATCAACCCCTTGATCGTGTTTTTGTGTGCGCCGTTAATTGCCGCCCTCACAGCACGCCAGAATGTCTATAAGATGATGATCATCGGGACGGCGGTCATGGCTGTACCGACGTTCCTGCTGAGCTTCGGCACGACGCCGGCTTTGTTCCTGACCTATATTTTAATCGGATCCATCGGCGAGTCGATGTGGCAGCCGCGATTCTTACAGCATGTCACCCAGATAGCCCCCAAAGACCGCATGGGTGCCTACGTCGGGATTGCCAATCTCCCATGGTTCCTGACCAAATTCATCGTCGGCCTCTACGTTGGTTTCTTTATCCAGTGGTACATTCCAGATCCCGACAAATTCCCCGATTTGTCGCAGCAGCCGCAGGAAATGTGGCTCATCTTCGCCTGCATTGCCATGATCTCCCCGGTCGCACTCTTCCTTGCCCGCAAATGGATGAACCCGAGCAAACCCGAGGAAGATACGCCCAAAGAAACCAGTACGGATAAAGCGCAGGAAGAAGATGAAGAAGACATGCCGATTGAGGATTCCTCAGAAGAAGATGAGTAATGAGCAAGACGTATCGCGCCATTTTGGCGCGATAGTCGGCACCTGAAGTTGCGATTCAGGCTAACTGCTTGCGTTTTTTTCGAAGGCACAAATCATCTGTGAATTCATAATGCATAATTCATAATGCATAATGAAGTACTCAAAGGATCCAGATTATTCTTTTGGTTTTGCATTCAGAATTCAAAATTATGCATTCAGCATTACAGAGTTTTTAACCAATGAGAAATCTGTGAAACAACGCTGAATTTCTGCCACCAAAAAACAAATGCCTTTATATCTACTAGCCTAAAAGGATCAATTTGTCGTATAATGTCACAAATGTATGCCATCTGAAATAGATGGCGAATGTGAATCGTTCAATCTGAGGAGAGCAATGAACTTAAGCAAACTTTTCCTGCCACTTTTCCTGCTGATGGCATGGCTCATACCGAGCGTTGCATTTGCGCAGGATCTCAACAAGAATACGGACCGTTTCCAAGGTTACGTGCCCAAATACAACCTGCAGTTTTGGCGTCCAGCCCCCAACCCGGGCGACTATCTGACGACCTACGGCTCGATGATTGACGACGACATCTGGCGTTTGACGGGTGGTTTTTACATCAATTACGCGCATATTTCATTTGATGAAGATTATGCAGATGCCAAAGCCCAGCGCAACGTCATTGCCCATCAAACCTTCCTGGATCTGTATTTGGCAGCATCCTTTATGGGTTGGATCGAAGTTGCCGTCAATATGCCGTTTGCGTTGTACGAAGATACGGACTTTTGGGAGAATAAGTTCCCGCTGAGCGTCGCGCACGATGCCTCGGGCGTCGGCGATCTCCGCGTCGTTCTTAAAGGAAAAGTGCTCGATTTGCGCAAATACCCCGTAGGCTTATCATTTATCGGTGATTTGTCTACCCCGACGGGCACGGGCAACATGCTGGTTGCAGATAAGTCGGTCACCTTTGCCATCATTGCCGCTCTCGAGTTCAACCCCTGGAGCAAGGCCAGAATGTCGGCCAACGTTGGATGGCGTTATCGTCCTCAGCGCAATGTTTATGGCCATACGATGGGCGGTGCCTTTATTCTTGCCGGTGCAGCCTCCATTCCCTTCTTCCATCCCGACCTCGACCTCATCGTCGATTTGCGCGGTGAAATTGCGACAGAGCCCGATGACAAGGATTTCACGCAGGATGAACGTCCTTTCGAAGGTAACCTTGCATTCCGTTGGCGCATTCTTCGCGGCACAGATGAATGGTGGCGTGGTCTTGCACTTACGGCCGGTCTCGGCCTCGGCCTCAATGCCGTGGGTACGCCGGATGTCCGTGCCATTCTCGGTTTGAACTTCCACTGGGTCAACGGCGGCATGCTCAATTACGACTGGGATACAGGCGGTTACATGACCGCAGTCGATCCCTGCCCGGATCCCGATATCACACCGCCGAACCAGATTCCCGAACGCTGCCGCAATCAGTTGGTTGACACCGACGGCGATACGATTCCCGATAAAGACGATAAATGTCCATTCGCAGGACGTGCCGGATACATCGATGAATTCGGCTGCGCACCTGACCGCGATGGCGATACCGTTCCCGATTATGTCGATCTTTGCCCCGATGAAGGCGGACGCGTTGATCGCGATGGCTGCCCGATTAAACCTAAGGATTCTGACGGCGACGGCCTCTATGACGATGTCGATAAATGCCCGTACGAACCCGAAACCTTCAATGGTTACGAAGATGAAGACGGCTGCCCCGACTCCGATCCGGATGCACTCGTCGATCTCTCCGAAGGCAAGATTAACATTAAAGAACAGGTCTTCTTCGAGACATCCAAGGCTGTCATCAAGAAGGAATCCCACGAACTCCTCAACCAGGTCGCCAAACTCCTCGTCGACAACCCGCATATCGGCAATGTAACCGTCGAAGGTCATACAGACAGCCGCGGTAAGTACAACAGCAATATGAAATTGTCGCAGGA
Source organism: Pseudomonadota bacterium (assembly GCA_017613855.1). Next base: position 2,125 of record JAGACY010000475.1, on the reverse strand, counting down.
TCGTGCCGAATCTGTCATGAAATACCTCGTCGGCAGAGGCGTCGATGCTTCGCGTCTGAACGCCATTGGCTACGGCCCCGATCGTCCGATCGATTCGAACGATACCAAGGAAGGCCGCGCACGTAACCGCCGCGTCGAGTTCGTCGTCCTCGGTCTGCCCGAAGATGCCAATACGCCCACCGCGAAGGCCAAACCTTCGGATGATGAAAAATAAACGATCTTAGGTCGCCGGCCTATTGGCCTGCGGCCAATACGGACCGGCATGGCGCCGTCTATTGGCTATCCGCCAATACGACGGCGCTTTTTCGTTTTTGTCTCACCTCGCGCGACACCCTTGACCGCCCGCCGCGTAGGCGCTTGGTTTTTCCGCCCGCCGCGTAGGCGCTTGGATTTCCCGCCCGCCGCGTAGGCGCTTGGTTATACCGCCCGCCGCGTAGGCGCTTGGTTCTTCCGCCCGCCGCGTAGGCGCAAAGAACTTTCGGATTTGCTCAGCCCTAACGGCCTGCACACGCAATATCAGGAAATTTGATATTCCGCTCGTTTATGGCATCATCCCAATGGCTATTTGGCTGTTTTTTAAATGGTGGATCATGTCCGGATATCAACGAAACTTACTATTCATCGTCATTTCTGCTGCTTTAGCCTATGGATGCAGCGATCCCCCCAAAGCATGCATTTGCCCACAAAAAGCCGACAATACATGCACAGGGGCAAACGACATTCAATACGACCAGAATACCAACATTCTGGCCTCACTCATCCAGATCTCCCAAATGGCATCACAAAATACGAATGTCGTGCAGCCGGACAATCCCCCCCCCGATATGTGGGCGGTTCACGATACGCAAACGGATTCCCCCGTCCCCACAGAACAGGACAGCCTCGCAGAACAGGCCATCTTAGCTGCCAACAGCGATCTGACGAATGACAGTCTCCCGGCTGAAGATACCGAATTAACATTATCCGAAGCCCCCGAAACAGAAGCTGAACCCGTACCCGCCAATCTCAAAACCATTGCCGATGCTTCTGCACGTGCCGTATCCATCGGCACTTTACATGGGATCAAAGGGAAAAAAATCGCCAAAGGTATGCCGAGAAATTCCCATCAGGTGCCCGAAGGCTATTGGATTGGCTCAAAACCCACTATTGAACAGCTCAAATCACTCCACAGCAACAATATCAAATTGATCGTGACTGCCTCTCGAATGGGCGAAGAGGATCTGGCCAAAATTCAGGAAGAAGTCGAAACTCTGGGCATGAAACAGCTGAATATCCCATTCGGCGGAAAATTCCCCAAGCCCGAAAAATTCATGAAGGTCATCAAACAATACAAACCCGATCAAATCTACATTCACTGCGATCATGGCGGCGATCGTTCAGGCGCATTACTCGCCTATCTGCTCGTCATCGAGCAGGGATGGAGCATTCCAAAAGCGCTTTTTGCCGTACTCTACCCCGGCCCCAATGATATCAACGGCCTCAATGATGTGCTCAAAAATCGCGGTTTTGAAGCTTCCGATAAGGATTATCTCGATATTATGGGCATGTATTCTGCCGAGAGCAACGGCGGTTTCGGCGGACTCAAAGTACGTTCTTCCAATTACCAAAAGCTCGTCAATTCTCTCATCGACGCCATGGTGAGATCTAAGAGTTAATTCGGAATTCGGAATGCGGAATGCGGAATTAAGATGACAAATACCCCAAATATGTCACACCCCGTAGGGGTGCTTGACATTAAGCGTGGGTGAACAAAGCGCAACCCACGAATCAAGCACGCCCCGAAGGGGCGTATCATTCGTAGTTCATAGTCGGGAAAACAATATGATCTTTTATTATTCCGGTACAGGTAATACCCAAAAAGCCGCACAATTTGTGGCAGACCGCCTCGAAGACACATGCATTGATATCGAAACTGCCATTGCAGAAGAACGCTATCAATACCAGCTTAAAGACGACGAACGCCTTGGGTTTGCAATACCGGTGTATTTCGGCAGCGTGCCATCCATTGTCCAGGATTTTATATCCAAACTGAAAGTTCAGACAGGGAATTGTTAAATATTAAAGATAAACTTGATAAAACTGAAAATGAAATTAAGATATTAAATGAAAAAGTAGATTATTTAAT
>JAGACY010000011.1 GCA_017613855.1 Pseudomonadota bacterium | reverse complement strand
CACGTTCAAGGGAAAACTGACCTCCGGCGGTAAAGGTTCCCAAACCATAGCCTATACCCAGGCCGATGGAACGCGCCTCTCACTGCATTGCGCAGAGACAGATGAATCCTGTGGTCTTTTCGGAAAGCTCGAAGGCGCGAGGATTCATAATATCAACCTCAATTTAGGGGTTTCGGGTGTGAATAAAGTTGGTGGTCTTGCCGGTGTTGCCGAAGCCGACACCAAGCTTACCCAAATCAATGCAGACACGGATATTACGGGCGCAGGAAGCGATATCGGCGGTGTTATCGGTTATGGATCCAAGATTTCGCTTAGCGCGATTACTCACCAGGGAAAAGTCATCAATATCGGCGAAAATACGGCTGCGGCTCTTGTCGCCAATACGGGCGGCATCGCCGGCAGACTTGCCGATGCCTCAGTCATTTCCGATTCCAAAAATATGGGCCGCGTCAATTCTGAGTCCGAGAATATCGAAAGTCCTGCCAACTGTCTTGGAGGAATTGTCGGCAGTGCCGAAACAGATACCACGCTGTTTAATCTGACCAACGATAGTATTGTCTCCACTCTGACCACGAATTACGTTGGCGGTATTGCTGGCCTTCATTACAAGATTAGCGCCTCGGGAAACAAAAATCTCGTCAACAATGGTTATATTAAAGGATATCAGCGTACCGGCGGTCTTTTCGGACAAATTAACAATGTGGCCGGCGTCGAAGGTGTCACCGATTCTGTCAATAATGGCACCGTCGCGGGACTTTGGCAGTATACTGGCGGAATTGCTGGTATCGCTTATGTGCCGTTAAAACATATTGTCAATCATGGTACCGTAAGCGGTGTCACGATTGTCGGCGGCATATCCGGACAGCAGGTTAATATTCTTGACCATGCTTACAATGATGGCATGGTTTGGTCGGAAAATGCCGTGCAGGGGTGTGGTACAAATTTGGGCGGTATTGTTGGGTATCTCAATGGCGGCTACAAACATTCGTATTTGACAAATCACGGAAATATTATTGCGGACTGGGCGCCACGCATGGCCGTCAACAGCACCACCGGTATACAGACTGCCGATGACTGCCCCAACCAGAATTACGGTGGCATTGCAGGATATATCGTCGGCGCTGGCACTGTGATGGAAAATGTTTACAATACCGGAGCACTAAGAACATCGGCTACAGGACTCAGCCGCTGTGGCGGTATTGCAGGATGGGCTCATTCCGTTGCACTGACCAACGCCAAAAATACCGGCAATATCAAAGGCGGTGGCCTCGTCGGTGGTATCTTTGGCCGTTTCGGTATGCGCGGCAATGCCGAATCCAAGAAAATTCCGTTCGAAATGAAAAATGTTGAGAATACCGGCAATATTCTTGCGGTGAATACTACCGGCGGCATCATTGGAAGTTTCGATATGGATGATGAGAAGGCCGAATTTACCTTTGACCAGATTGTCAACCGCGGAAATGTCAGCACCTCAGGTGCAACCATAGGCGGTATCTTTGGTATTATCTATACAAACAATAAAACTAATATTTTTAAAAATATATATAATTATGGCAATCTCAAAGGAAATGGTTCTATCGGTGGTATTGCAGGACAATTTGCCGGAAGCATGACAAGTGACTGGTGGGAAGGTGAAAACTTCGGGTTCTTTGCAACCGGACCGAGAACCATGACAAATACATTCGATTCCTGCATGTCTACCGGCAATATCGTTGGTGATGGCAACTATCTTGGCGGTCTTTTCGGCGTCGTCAGCGTACCTGCTGTTGCCGCCTATGCCAGTACACCGGGACATACCTATAAAACAGTTTACTGCCCAGGGAACGGCAATATATACAGACGAGAAATTGACTTTACTCACTACAACGTCACTTCTGTTTTTAATGTTCAGAATTCATACTTTTCTGGCGATATCACCGAAACAGGGGCTGGCAATTATTTCGGCGGCCTGATTGGCCAGTTGGATACCCGCAGCGTGGTCAGTACCTTTACCAACTATGTGTGGAATTTCGACAGCGCTTGCAAAATTACGCAGACCAACACGACTTCCTTTACGGTGACACGACTGGCTCGGACTAACATCAGAAATAGCTATGCACTTGGCACAATATCATCCGATGCCGCGACTACGGGCACATTATTTGGCCGGTTGCTGAGCCAGGATCTTGTCGCAGCGACGGATGAATATAAGAAACAAATCGCAGGTGAAGGTAAAAATATGATTTCATCGCTGGCTAATTTGTATACAGTTTCTACATTAGCCGACAAGGGTTCTGCTGTTGGGGGCACCAAAGAAAATAATGCATTCCTGACCGCCAGCAATATCTATACATGGGCCGAAGGCAATCCAAACAAACTCGTTTGGGGAGCCGATACATCGCTGGGTGGCCATGCCACTTTCAGTTTTAATGATGCGGGCGTTCCTGTCATTGGTTCGAGCAAACTGCTTGACACATTGAATGCCGCCGTGGCCAGCCTCGGTCTTACAGCATGGAAGGAAGCTTCGTATACGTTGCCCGACAGCAAATCCGTCACGGTGCCGTCGCTTGATCTTAAACCCCAGCTTGCGACGTGGGAACCGTGGGATGGCAAATAGGATCCGTCGGCGTATCCGGGAGGCCGCAGGCCGTCCGGATAGCCGACGGTGCATTGCGTATCGGCCGCAGGCCGACAGCAATGCATCATAAAAAAATATATATACTTAATAATGAATATAACAACGCCACAGAGGATAAAGATATGAGAAATTACAAGTATATTGCAGTTCTTGCAGCGTTTTTTGCCGGTGCAGTTTCGGGATGCAGCGATGATTCTTCCAAGGCGCCTCAGCCCGAACAGCGGCCGGTCGTAGGCCAGTATGAAGCCTGCGGCATTGAGGCGGACTGTGAAGACGGCCTGCTCTGTATCGATGGGGTGTGTACAACCGCCGAGGATTATAAAAGTAAATGCACCCAGGACATCGACTGCGGTGAGGGCATGCACTGCCTCAACAATATTTGCAAGCCGCTCCCGGTCGATAAAAGCAAATGTACCCAGGATAGCGAGTGCGATGATGGCAAGATTTGCTATTCGGGCCGTTGTGTTTCGCAGGTGTCGGCATTTCTTGAATCGTGCAGCGGTGATTTGGTTTGCGGCGATGGGCTGGTGTGCTCGGACAGCAGAATCTGTTTGAAAGAGGCTGCTGTGGGCGATTCGTGCGATGAAGATACGATATGCACGGACAGCCAATGCATTGAGAGTATCTGCACTGCCGCGGATGAAGATGCAGACAACGACGGTGACGGTATTTCAAATCTGTACGACAGCTGCAATACGGATACGGACGGCGATGGCATCTTTGACTGCCAGGATGAAGATTCGGACGGCGACACGATTCCGGATTCTGTCGAGAGCGGCAACCAGGGTGATATTCATGTCGAGCCAGTCGACAGCGATTACGACGGCATCTACGATTTTCTGGATACCGATTCGGACAACAATACTATTTTGGATAGATATGAAGGTTGTCCGGATGTCAATCCGGATGATTTTGATCCGGATGACCCGGTGATGTGTACATCGCCCGCCGACACGGACGGCGACACGACGCCCGATTATGCCGATTCGGACAATGATAATGACTATGCCGTCGATATTTATGAGATAGCGGGCATAGAAATATCGGGTGTGATTGGGAAAAAGTGCGACGATGCGCCGTGCGAGGCCGGCACCGCCGATAACCCGTGGGATTCTGACGGCGATACCATCCCCGATTACAATGATACCGATTCTGACGGTGACACCATTCCCGATGAGCTCGAGGGCGATTCGACAGATACCGATGAAGACGGTGTGCTCGATCGCTATTCGCTTGACTCGGATGGCGATACCGTTCCCGATTCGATGGAAGCGTCCGAGGACGGCCCCTATACCTTCGAACTCGATGGTGTGACGACCTATTGCTTTAGATCGCTTGACTGCGATTACGATGGCGTTGCCGACAAAGACGAGATTCTGTGCGATAACGGCAATTATGGCCTGAACACCCCCGATACCGATGGCGACGGTTATACCGACCTCGCCGAGCGCACAGCCGCAATCTATGCCCTCGAGCACAATGGCGGCAAACTCCTCGACGACACAATGATAACCAGTGTTGCGGACCTCGTGTGCAGCCCAGAATACAATGTCCAGAAAGTTTTTGAATTCTACTTTGAACTTCCCTACGGCGGCCCCGAAAAAGACGATGATCTCCGGTTCGACCCAGCCATTTCGAAACTGGATGTCGTTTTTAATATGGATACGACGCAGACGATGGGCGGGTATATTACGCGCCTTCAGAACAAAGTCCGTGATGTCATCATTCCGGGCATCCGTGAGGCCGTCGATGATGTCGGTTTTGCGGTAACCAAATTTGACGATTTTCCGACAAACCGATACGCCGCATGGGAAAACAACATTCAAAGCCTCACGGCGTTTCCTCATGAGTGTCATGACATGCCGTTTGAGCTTTATTCGACCGTAACGACGGACGATGACACGGTGGTCAATGCCATCAATAAGTATTCTCTTCATGATGGCGAGGATTCGCCCGAATCCGGCTACGAAGCGCTTTGGCAAATCGTCAAGGGGGATGACGTGAATGAGGAGCAGGTTTCGTGGACGGCAGGCGGCACGACTCCCGTCAATCTCGTGTATAGCAGCGGCAAATTGGATCATTGTACGCCCCCCGAGGGCACGTGGGGATGCGCCGGCTTCCGTCCGAACACGCTTCCGCTCGTGATCCATTTTACCGACACGCTCTCTCACGATAACGACCGTTCCTATACGAATTACTCGAACATCGCCTACAGCCCGGACTTTGTTCACAACCCGCACTACAGCCAGCAGGTTCTTGCGGCCTATAAAGACAAAGGTGCCCGGATTATCACGCTCGACCGCGCAGCGATTCGTCTTCGCCAGCTGCGTCACATGTCAGTCGAAACGAATGCCATCGTTCCGTCGTGTGCATTTAGACAGTCTGAAACCGAGTGGCGGTGCGGTGAAAATAAGTGCTGCACCAACAACAAGCCGAATGCAAGCACGGTCGAAGACTGGTTTAATGAGGATTGGATAGGGTACACGCCAGAAATCGAAGATCGCCCCGACAGCTGCGAGCTTTCATACGCCATCAACAGCGATGAGCAGCTCGATGAATCGCTCATCGATGGCATCCGTGCGCTGATTGCCTACGGGACTTACGATGTATCGACCACCGTCCGCGGCGATCCCAACGAGACAAAAGTCGATACCGCCTGCTTCATCAAAAAGATCGTTGCCACATTGTATGTTGCTCCTCCCGCAGAACCCGAGAAATCGTGTACGCCCGTTGCCGTTCCGACCAAACTTAACGGTGCCGACTACAATAACGGTTTCACCAACTTTGCTCCGGGTCGTTCCAGCGTGGCTCAGCAGGGCTCCCAGCTTCACTTCCAGGTCATCGCCCAGAACGATACCTGCGTTGAGCAAACCGATACAGCTCAGATTTTTAAGGCTTATATCGATGTGATTAACCCGACGACGAATCTTTTGTTCGACACCCGCGAAGTTTCTATCATCGTTCCGGCAAAACTGGAGAACATCATCGTGAATTAAGGGGATGCTGGGGGATGATTAAAATCTGATGCTTGTGGGGCAGCCGGCTATTGGCCGTTGGCCAATACGCCCGGCCTTTTAACGCGCCTATGCCTGTAGCATACGGCGCGTTTTTACGTTTTTGGTGGGCGAATAGTGCAAGCTTGTTTGCGTTTTTCGATGGAATAATGCAAGCCTGTTTGTGTTTTTCGATGGAATAATGCAAAGATCGTTGCATTTTTCGATGGAATAATGCAAAATTATCAAGGAGGATGATTCAGAGCCAATGAGAATGCACTCTCTTTGGTGGAATGCCTGACTTAGGGGTACACAATGGAACGATGCATTACGAAATCTCTCGTTGCGTGGAAAAATAAATCCAATCGAAAACCGCTTTTGCT
>JAGACY010000474.1 GCA_017613855.1 Pseudomonadota bacterium | reverse complement strand
CCCCATAATTGCGCATTGCGAATTGCGAATTGCGAATTGCGAATTGCGAATTGCGAATTTCACCAGTGAATACGTAATAGTGAATAGTGAATAACCGATACCCCATCTCAAGGGAAAACCCCTAAATCCTGAAATCCCTCTCTCCCTGCTCAATCTTAGCCAGATTCTTCTCGACAAAGGCGCGGATCTTTTCATTGGGAATCGTAGGAATCTCGCGTTTGATGAGCTCATTTCCGATGAGTTTGGTCACGGGCGAAGCATAATCTTCCAAAAATTCCTTCAAGGTCATGAGCGCATTGGGATGGCAGCAATTCAAAATCTGATTCGATTTGCACAGCGACATGAACCGATCCCCGGTGCGGCCTTCGCGATAGCAGGCGGTGCAAAAACTTGGGACGAACCCGAGTTTCATCAGCCAGCAAATCACTTCATCGAGTGTACGTTTATCGGAAACATCGAACTGCGCCGAGGAATCATCGCGCTCGGGTTCGCAGTACCCGCCAACGCTCGTCCTCGAGGCACCACTAATCTGCGAAATGCCCAGTTCAAGCGCTTTTGCGCGAACTTCCTCGCCTTCGCGCGTCGAAATAATCATGCCCGTATACGGTACAGCCACGCGCGCACAGGCAATGATCTTGAGGAAAATCTCATCGCTGATGCTGTTATCAAACGCATTGGGGTCGATATCATCGGCATGCTTGATGCGCGGGAAACTAATCGTATGCGGCCCTACGCCATGTACGGCTTCGAGATGTTCGGCATGCATCAGCAGCGCCGCAAACTCATAGCGATAGAGCTCCAGCCCAAACAGAACGCCGAGCCCGACATCGTCAATGCCGCCATCCATCGCGCGATCCATCGCCTCGGTATGGTAGGCATAATTGTGTTTCGGCCCCGTCGGATGAAGCTGTTCATACGATTCTTTATGATAAGTCTCCTGGAACAATATATAAGTACCGATGCCAGCCTCCTTGAGTTTTCTGTAATTTTCAACGGTCGTCGCAGCAATATTCACATTCACTCGGCGAATGGCGCCATTTTTATGCTTAACACTATAAATGGTTTTGATACTATCGAGAATATATTCAATCGGATTATTCACAGGATCTTCGCCTGTTTCAATGGCGAGCCGCTTATGGCCCATATCCTGCAGGGCAGTCACTTCTTTGGCGATTTGTTCCTGCGTCAGCTTAATGCGCGGAATATGTTTATTTTTATAATGATAAGGACAATAAACACAGCCATTCACACAATAATTCGATAAATACAGCGGCGCAAAAAGTACAATGCGGTTGCCGTAATACGCCTGCTTGATTTCCTTGGCCAGTTTATAAATCTGTTCATTGACATCCGGGTCGTCGCATGCGAGCAAAAGTGAGGCTTCGCGGTGGCTTAAACCCTTGTGCAGACGCGCTTTGTCGAGCACAGCCTGTATCGTTTCTTTGTCATCTTTGTGTTCATCGGCCCAGGCGAGTGAGTCCAGAACTTCCTGATGGTCAATAAAATCTTCGGCTTTTAAAGATTTAGGATCGTACATTTTGTTATTCCTTTCGGGTCAGGTTTTTAAGGCTTCCCCGTCAGAGTGGTAAAAAATCCGGCCAATCCGGACTACGATTTATTGAGGTTTTTTGCGTGAATCGCGGTTTTGACGGTCACACCGTCGAGCCTGCCGATCTTGCCCGACATGGCATTAATCACCGCCGTCGGTGCGTCAACTGCCAGACTGACAATATTCATTCCTCGCTGGCGATAAGGAATCCCCATCCGCCCCAAAATGACATCGCGGTACTCGTGCGCAATGGCATTAAGCGCCTCAACCGATTCGGGATTTTCAACAATGATGCCGAGAACAGCGACTCTGGTTTCCATACTCACCTCACGTGCGGCAAGCGCAAATGCGCGCCGACCGGCCTTCTAGCATATTGATTTTATTTTGCAAGGGGCGCGGGCTATCGGCGTTGCCGATACGCCCTGCGCGCGCGGCTATTGCATACGCCGCGCCACCACGATGTCTGTCCCCCGTCTGGCCTGGCCATCCGGGGTAACCAGGCGCGTACGCGTAGCGCACGCCCCCGGAAACGGGATGATTCGGCCGTATCGGCAACGCCGATAGGCCGAATGCGCGGGCGTATGCGCGAAGCGCATAGCCGCGCGACAATATATCAATGATCCGAGCGCAGCATATCAATGATCCGAGCGCAGCAGAACAGCCACACGCATCGCTATTTACACTATCTGCATGAAATTTTAAAGCGCAGTACAATTGTACGTCAAAGACACAGCAAGTCTCATCATTTGTTTAACAAAACACGATTCTAATCGACAATGTCTTCGTTTTATGGCTGTATATTCCCCTGTCAATGAGAAATGCTCTCATACTCAAAAGGATAACCCCATGGCTTCAACAAAAGAATATCTCGATTTCGTCATTGCCCGGCTCTCGGAACTCAAAGAGCTGTCCTATCGTCCGATGATGGGCGAATATGTCATTTATTATCAGAAAAAAGTCGTCGGCGGCATTTATGATAATCGGTTGCTGCTCAAACCGACGAAATCTGCACACCAATTATTGAACGATACCGGCACTCAATTGGATATAGCGATTCCCTACGACGGCGCCAAAGAAATGCTGGCCGCAGATGTCGACGATTGCGATCTGACATGCAGATTGATTCGCGCGATTGCAGAAGATCTGCCTGTTCCCAAAACCAAACAGAAACAAAAATAATTAATATAAATATGATTTCGTATTATTCAAAGTACTGTTGAACTTTTTGTGTTACACAGTCCCCCACTTTAGGGTATAATTCAATATCCTGTTGGGATTCGAATGAGAATATCGCCAGGTTACATAAAGAAACAAACACAGGATGAGCGATCCACACGTTGATAATGTCCCGAAAATCGGAGGAAGAAAGCGTATGAAACGAGCATGGTTGATAGGATGTTTGGGGATTTTAATGGCACTGGCTGCATGCAGCCCAAAAGCACCAAAAGAAGCAGCGCCCGAAGAAAAGACCACCGAGGCAGTTGCACCGGAAAATGCTGCAGAACAAGCAAATGCAGATTCCCAGGACAATGCAGCCAAGCCCGACGAGGCAAAAACTGATACCCCACAGGTACTGCTCGATAAGGATAAAGCAGAAGCCTTATCCAGCCGGATAGATACGAAACGAAAGGACCTCTCTATTCCCGGATTGGCAGTGGGCGTATTAAAAGACGGCAATGTCATCTATACACATTGTTCCGGCACGACGAAAATGGACGATGAAGGACAAGCGATTGCTCCCGAAACCCTGTTCAATGTTCAGCCCATGGTTGTACTCTCAAATGATCCAGTCAAATGGGCTGTAACAGCGGATGATCTGAAAAAAGCAGACGTACAGGATGCCGTGGCTTTGCCGCAAGGCAACTATGCACTCCCGCATGGGAAAATGGCAACCGAAGAAATCATGGCGATTGATCCCAAATTTGTAGAAAAGCGTGATTCGCTTTGGACAAATCTAAATGGCATGATGCAATATCTATCCCATACGCCATCGCTCGCAAACCTTAAGCCAAACGATTATTTTCAGGAAGTATTCTACAGCAATTATAAACTCGGCGAAAAGATGATGTGCAGCGAGCAAATGCATGGTGGATACACCGTATCCGTCTGTGAAATCCCTGACGCCAAAATTCGCATTGCCATACTCGCCAATTCAAGCGACCCAGAGATCGAATATTTTCATTCCGCAATTCTGGCTGCGGTGGCAGGCCCGGAATATACGGACCTGAGCGAAAAAGTTGATGAATATGAAGAAATGATGCATGGCGGAAGCATGCGAGATATGGCGAGTACAATGCCTGCTTCAGAAAATGAATATCTGTTGGGAACATATCACAACGATATTTTCGGTGATATCCGCATCGTCAAGGAAGATAATAATATCGTTGCCGAAACGGATTCATGGCGTTCGCGCCTCGGTTTCCACTCAACTTATGACAGCTCGATGGAACAGGAAGTCGACAAAAAAGAGGCTGCCAAAGTGAAGAAAACGAATCCTCAATACATTTTGGTCGAAACTGATACCGGAGCACTTATCAATGAAACCATAGAATCCAGGATAGTATTGCACGATCCCCCTGTTGCCGATCAGACCATTACGGCCGAGGTCGACAAAAAAGCAAAGAAAGATAAAAAGGCTGATGCCATTGTCATCAAAGATATTAAATTTACGCGTGTTCCGTAAAGAAGCATCCATACTTCAAACCATGATATTCATCTGGTGAACAAGCATTATCTGCTTTAAAACCTGAATAATATTATAATTGGATACGTAGTGCGCGGGCTATCGGCGTTGCCGATACGCCCTGCGAAAGCGGCTATACCCTGCGGGTATACGCCGCTTTTCTTTTTGATTCTCATAGATCCTCAGAATACTTAACAACACTCACGCACTGATGACAAATATCCTGCTAAACCTCAGGCGGCAGTTGTTTTCCACATTCATCGTTCGCCCTTTTACAGTGAATCATATCCTGATAGCTCAAGAAATCATGGAGCGGATAGGGGAATGGCATACTCATGACATCCAGATTGTCTTTAGGATTGATATAATACAGAATAGGCAGCGGATCGCCTTCTTTGAGCGTCTCACTAAAATCTGAATGAACCATAATGGTATGATAAAGGTCTTCGGGGTTGTTATCATCAGGAGGATTAAACTTATATATCAGTTTAAAAGCAGGCCTGAGGTGATAATACGCAGTAATGCTGTCATCCTTTGGCATCATGGGATGCCTGCCATTGATGTTTACATAAGGATCTTCTTCCATTTTTGTAAGATAATAGGGCTCCATCGAGGATGAAGAACTCGGACAATATTCACATGAAACGACCGTTGCGATTGACTTTGTTCCATGGGTAAATAATGTCTCAAACATCTTTTGTCCGGAAGGCAAAAAATGACACTGATAGTCCTTTTTATTTTTATATTTTTTTAGTTCAGCAAAGAAAAGCAAATAAAAGAGTATTCCAATGACAATCCCCACGCCAGCAAACACAGCCCCTAAAGTCATAAAGCTGAATTATCCGCAGCGGTATGAAGCAATTCCGAATGTGCCGATTCCGGCGTGATAGCTTGAAGTGAAGAAGCATTTCCCATGAATATCATTTCCTATGCAGCATAAATGATGTTTGGTCATCTTATATGAGCAGAATATATCATTATTCTTTATATTTCATCTCGCCACCACGGTTCATCTGCTTTTGGAGCTTGTATATCGAGGATTTGTCCGATTTTGGGCGTAAGCAAATGCCATGGTTTTCCCTGGGAACGAATATATATATTTTCGAGTGGTGCATACCAGGTATGAACAGACAATTTATATTTGGCATGATGATACGTCAGTACATGCGCGGGATGAAGTTCATCAATGGCATTTGACAATTGGTCCGGTAACAGGTGAATGGCTTTCCAGCCATCATTATATTGTCCATTCTCCATGATCGCGAGGTCAATATTGGTATATTTTTCGCCGAATTGACTAAAGCGTTTATCATATCCGCCATCGCCCATCACAAATATCCGCTTTTTACCGTCGATGAGATACGACGCCCAAAGCGTAGTATTGCCCCCCATGCGCCCCGAAAAATGCTGGGATGGCAAACAATGAATGGTCGTCGCAGCATTGACCGTCCAATCCTCAAACCAGTCGAGTTCGTGTATTTTAGCAGGATCGTACCCCCAATACTCAAAATGCTGTCCAATCCCCAACCCGCAAACCACATGACTGACGCGATCTTTGAGCGCTGCAACGGTTTTATAATCGAGGTGATCCCAGTGATCATGTGTAATAATGAGATAATCCACTTCGGGAATATCGTCGGGCGTATAGATATCCGTCCCGCGAAAAGGTTTCATCATCACCGAAACCGGAAATCCGTTGGTCAGAATCGGATCGAACAAATATCGTATGCCATCGAGCTGAATGAACACCGTCGAATGCCCAAGCCAGACGACGATATCGAGATTCCGGTCGAGATTGCGCAAATCTGACTTCACAACCGGCAGCGCATGCGCAGGTACAACATCATCGTGCTTGCCAAAAAGAAAATCGACGATACCCGAACCTTCTTCCGAATCATTCATCACGCCATCAATGGGCGTCAGATTAACAAATTCCCCCTTTTGGGCATCGTAATGTGGCGATTGTCTGATGCGTTCAAGCCGCTCACCGTTCGGTTTTTGCCCAATCTCTCGCCATACCGCACATCCCGGATAAATGAGCGCAAGTATCACAAGAATAAATAGAATGATAAGTATTTGTTTAATCATATTT
>JAGACY010000473.1 GCA_017613855.1 Pseudomonadota bacterium | reverse complement strand
TATTAAGAAGTGATACGATTCAGCCTGCAACAAATATTTAATACGAAAAATGCATTCCGGTGATACAAGATTGATAAATCAGCGAGTATATATATAGTCGCACATATAGGAAGCGCGGGCGTATGCGCGAACAGCGCATAGACCGCGCCGGCGAGCGTATCGCGAAGCGATAGCGAAGCCATTCCAATCATTCACAGTCAGAATCGTTTTCGAAGCCGCAATCAGGGGTGGACACCAAGGATTTGGCGAATCGCGTCGATGTCGGCATTATCGATTTCTTTTGGTATATTTATCCAGATGGCGTGGTATCCGAATCCGCCGTTGACGAGCTCCTGTTTGGCGCAGCTTTTTTCCCATCCCTGGTAAACGATTCGATACATGGCGACCGTGAGGCCGGTGCGATCAGCGCCGTGGCGGCAATGGACGAGGATGGGTTTGGGCGCGTCGCGAATCGCGCGCATGGCGTCGAGTATGTTTTCATCCCTGACGTTCCAGGTGACGATTGGGAGATGAATCAGGTTCAGACCGGTTTGTTCTTTTTCGTTGAGCTCGCGGTCGAGCTCGGTTTCGCGGAGTGAAATCACCGTTTTAATGCCAAGTTTTTTGGCCGAAGTCATGCCGCCCACTTCGGGTTGTGCGGAGCGGTACAAATCATCGCTGACCTTGAACAGGTTGGGGAGGCCGGGGGCTTCGACGGGGACTGCGCGCAGCGGAGACGTCGGATCGTCGGCGATCTGGCTCCAGACCTTGCAGCCTTCGTTTTTTTGGGAACATCCGACACATAACAATCCCAACAGAATAAATAGATATAATCTCAATTTTTACCTCTTTTGGCAGCCGAAACAAAGCAATCTATATGACCGCAGCCATCACCAGTGCAAAAATTTAGCAAATTATCGATTCATATACAACGATATTTGTTGGGATGCGATTACCACTCAGCCGGATCATCTAAACAGGGGTTACCCTGCGCGCCCCCTGGGTGTACATTCACATGTTTCTATGTGCTTGTTATATCACATTTTCATGTCACCACCACTATATCCCAGCCAAATGCTTGTTTTCGGAGATGCGAAACTTGAGTTTGAAAATTTATCATTACGGATTATAATCGCGAACTGGTTCGTTTTTGGGCAGATTCTATGGAACTCTGCCTTTGGCGTTCCGATAATTTGTGAATGCATTTAAACATGCAATATGCATTGTTCAATGAATTCGCAGAAGGCAGGCGCAGCGATCAGTGGTCTGGAAATATAGAATGTACAAGGAGGTTTTGAATGGCTTCAACCAAAGATTATCTGGATTATGTTCTGGGGCAGCTTTCTGAGCTCAGGGAACTGTCGTACCGGCCGATGATGGGAGAATATGTGCTCTATTATCAGGGAAAGGTTGTGGGCGGAATCTATGACAATCGCTTGTTGCTCAAAGCCACGCAATCTGCGATGAAATTGCAGGCGGATACCGGAACAACACTGTCCATGGCGATTCCATACGATGGCGCCAAAGAGATGCTTGCCGCAGATATCGATGATATCGAGTTCACGGGCAGACTCATCCGCAGCATAGCCAGTGATCTTCCCGCCCCAAAAGCGAAAAAAGGAAAACAGTGATGAATCTGAACCAATTTGACGGCAAGTGCGTGAGAATCACCGATATACACGGCGATGTATTTGACGGCATCTGCAGCTATAATAATGCAGATTACGACGAACACGAATTCGGCATTTTTGAAGAAAGCCTGCAAATCGTCTATGTCATTTTTTACAGAAGCGACATTCAAAGCGTAGAAAGCCTTGAAGACCACACCGGGCCTTACGGCAAATTCCTCGATCCATACGGCAAACTCGAAGAAATGGCAGCGCAGGATGGGATTGAAAGCATCACGGAAATGTTGTTCTGCGAAGAAAATGTGCATGTCATTCGCATGCTCAACTGCCTGGATAAATACCTGGATCCCTACTATGGATGTAAATTTACGTGCAGATCCGAAACGATCGACGCGCTTGAAGCGCTCTGTGACTCCACCAGCGACAAAGAAATCAAGGAAGAAGCAGAACGCCTCATCGAAATGTGGAAATAGTGGGCACCAGAAGTTCGCAATATGAAATCCGCTGTGTTTCCTGCTTTTCCATGCGCGGCGCATGCAACCGTGGTAACACACAGACATCATCGAAACCGAGGCGGTTCCCAAATGGAGTACAAATCTTTAAATGAGCCATTCAATCCAAAGAAATAAGCGGCTTTATGGGTATCTGTGCGGCGTTCTGTCGGGTGTTGCGTATGGCACCAATCCACTGTTTGGCCTACCGCTTATCACTGAGTATCAAATGCCGGTGGATACGGTCTTGTTTTATCGATATGGTTCTGCCACCATCTGTATGTTCATCTATTGTCTGTGCCGACGCACGCTGGGAAAAGTTACGTTTCGACAGTTCTGGCTTCTGCTTGTGCTCGGCATTCTCTTTTCGATGAGCAGTCTGTGTTTGTTCAATTCATACAATTATATTCCATCGGGAATTGCGACGACGATTATTTATACGGAACCCGTGTTGGTCGCCATCATCATGGTCGCGATGAAGAAATATCCAACCTGGCAGAAGTGGGTGGCCATCGCGGTATCGTTCATCGGTGTGGTATTTCTTTGCCATCCCGATGCTTCTGCTGAATATCACTGGCCCGGATTTTTGCTGGCTTTTCTGTCTGCGCTCTCGTATGCATTCTATCTCGTAATTGTGAACTGCAGCAAGCGAATCAAAAAGATTTCGGCATCATTCCTCGGGATGATAACCCTTTTGGTCGGAAGTATTCTATTTTTTGTTCAAGCCATTCCGCATGGTATTGCCCCGATTTTTGATTGGAAAGAATTCGGTCTGGTGATGGGACTAGGACTTGTGCCGACCGTGGGATCGCTTGTCACCATGACATATGCCACACGTACGGTTGGTGCGACGACAACTGCCATCCTCGGCGTGATGGAGCCAATCACCGCTATCTGCATCGGTGTTGCGTTGTTTAACGAGCCGCTCACGATATACATCATTCTTGGGTTTGTGATAACAGCCAGTGCCATCATATTTATGACATATACAGACAAGAAAGCAAACGACGAAGATTCGCAAATCACGAAAACAAGTTGTGAAATTAAGGAATAAGGATTATAGAATAATGATTCGAGAGGCAGGGATGGGCCAAAGCGAGCATCTAACATTGCAGATGAATCAGATGTATAAGTGAGATAAATTTTGTTCTGATTTTCAGGGAGACGGTGATATGAATCGACATCACGCATACAAATCTGGCGAAAACAATTGGTTTAAACTCACACTTGCAGTCGCATCTGCTTTGCTGTTGATTGCGCCGGCATGTAAGAAACAGAATGTCGCACTTCCTGCAGACAACACACGGCAGACTGAGGATGAGCATGTTGACAAGCCCGTGGGGCTGGAGGCAGCAGATACCACCAAAGATATCCACAGCGATGCGGACGTTCAGAATCAAACAAACGAAGTATCAGAAGCTGATGTTGATGCCGATTCAGAAATAGCTACAGACGAGTCGTCTGAGTCCGTCGAGACTAATAACAATCGGAACTATAGAAAGCCCACCAGTTTTAATTTTAATGATATTCACTATGATGATTTCGAAACTTGTAATAATCCCGCTGGCTGTCCGTGTGGCCAAAGTCGATGTAAGGAGCAGTTTAAATGTATTCATGATGAGTGTATTCTATACGATAGAGACTATGATACCATTGGAGGCGAGTCAGAGACTAATGGATTTTATTGTAAAGATCCAAAGGGCTGTATTTGTGGTACGACAGCACTTTGTCCAAAAGATGCATTTTGTCTTTTGAAATATGAGTTTTGGCATGGCGATCTTGTTGACACATTGAAGTATTGCGGCCATGATGATGAGATTTTTCAAAATCTGGATTCTAATTGTAAATATATCAACGACGAAGAATATGATGACGC
>JAGACY010000051.1 GCA_017613855.1 Pseudomonadota bacterium | reverse complement strand
CGCAATAATCTTTAAAATCAGAACCGCACTTTTCTTCGCCCTGATTGCAGCTGTACTTGTCCAGGCATGTACCAATGCAGTCCACATCTTTTTTATCTGTTCTGAAAGGATAATACTTTCCATCCGTCGCCAAAGTACAATCCCAATATTCAATATAGGAAGTAAAACCATTTTCGATATCATAGCACATCGTCATTTCGCCTTCTGCCTTGCATTTTTCGTCGGCTTTGGCGCACATGCCATAATTCTCTTTGACCATCAGGGCGCATGTCAGCTTATCGCATACCGAAACGGCAGTTTTGCATTCTTTGGTTTCTTCATCACAGTCACAATGCACTAAATTGTTATTATCACAGGATTCTACAAACGTTTTCGGATCGCATTTGACACCTTCGGTCGCTTTGTTACTGCGATCGACGCATTGACCGTTCAGACACAGTTGTTCCAGCTTGCACGTTTTAGATCCGCAGGCATGTCCGCCACTCGCCGGGGGATTGTCCGGTTGTTGAGGTTCGTCTGTCGGTTTTTCGTCCTCCTGGGGCGGTTTTTCATCTTCGGGCGGATTGACTGGATCGGGTGGGTTCGTGTCATCGCCTTGATTGGGTGGGTTCGTGTCATCGCCTTGATTGGGCGGTGTTTGATCATTGGGGGGAGTATCGGGGTCGCCGGGTTGCTGTCCTTCGTCAGACGGCGGATTCGTCGGATTGGTGCCATCCTGCGGATCTCCCGTCTGCTGGCCGGGGGACGTCCCGGTTGGAGTGCCGGGTTGTGGATTGTCCTGCGAATTTGCTGTTTGGCAACTGCCGTTCACGCAAACCTGTCCGGAGGCACATTTGGGCGTGCATTCTTTTGCCGAATCATCGCCATCACATCCGATCATGACCAGACCAAGGAATAACAGGCATGTGACTAAACGTTTCATACGCGTTTACCTCCGATAATCAATCGCAGAAATCTCCGGCTATGCAGTGTAGCGAATTGCGATACCATTTGCACGAAAAAGTATTGTGGAGGGGGCCGAGCCCCCTTCGCGGCTATTGGCGCGGCGTATTGAGGCAACGCCGAAATAGACGCGCCCGCAGGGCGTATGGAGCGGCAGCGACATAGCCCGCGCCAATACGCCGCTACCCCCAATGCGGGGTTACACCCCGCAACGCCCCGATAACCCAAAAGACATGCGGGTTATATGGACATGCCCATGCCCAGGGCAAATTTGAACTCCCCGCTGGTGACATCGTGTGCGGCCCCGAGACTAAAGGCCGGGAAAGCAATCTTCGACAGGTTCACATTGACGCCCGATGACCATCCATGATGAAAATCCATCGATTCATCCCAATCCTGCGCATAGGCAATTTGATATTGAGCCCCAATGCTGAAGGATGCCCATTTAAAGCGATAAATGCCGACTTCCAGTCCGGTTCCGGCCGCCATCATCGCGGGGGAAATGAATTTGTTGGGCAATATATCGGCACCCACGGTTCTGGCTTTTTGGTACATGGGAATGCGGGATTGATACGCATAATAGAGGCCGGCATGTGCTAAAAAACGAAGCCGTTCGGTAAAGATCGGGCGTTGATAACTGATTCCGGCTGTGATCGACGGAGAGAGTTCATCCGAATCGACCAAACCAAGCTCGCCATTGGCGGTGATACGGATTCCCGACATAAACCAGCCATTCCAATCCAGTTTTTCAAATTGATATCCTGCATTCAAGGACAAGACGGACACGGATAATTTGCGACCCGAGCCAATGCTGTCCTCATATTTCTTTTTGGCTGTATTGTTGCCATATTGATAACCGACACCGAAGGTAGCCGTCGAATGAAGGGTAAACTTATAATTGAGTTTTGCCCCAAGCATGTAATTGATCGAGCGGTATTTGAGCACGATGTGTTTGTTGATGTCGCGCACGGTGACTTCATCGCTTGCTGCAGATCCAAAAAAAGACAGACCGGGTCTGCCGACCAGCGATGGTGTCGAAAAGGATGCCATGCCGCGTATCCTGGATTTGGATCCGAATCCGCCAATGATGAATTTATTATTCTCACCAAAGGCATTCATATCCATGAAGATTAGTCCCCCCATAAACTCATCGACATACGAAAACATGGGGATGGGGAGGTAGTACCATTTTTCTTTGAATGAAATATCGAGTACGGCGCGCTTTGCTCCGGTTTGGCGCATTTTAACATCGATTTCATCGAACAGTCCAAGTGCCTGAAGTTCGGTTTCCACCTCACCGAGATCGACATCATGGATGCATTCCCCGAGATGGTGCGCCAGTTCATGCATGATATAATCTTTTTTGGTGCGTTTCAGGCCATCAAATTCAATATCGGTCAGCTTGATGCAGCTTGACAATTCCTTCTGAGGAGCCGCTTGAGGATGATCCTGCGAGAAGGCATTCTGAGGCAAGATGCACAGCATTATCATGCAGAAGCATGCCAGAAATATTTGAATGAGGTTAGTGTGCGTCATGGCGCTGGCGGATCATATACCGGTACATTGATGAGTACTTTTGCAATAGATTTTACCGGGGCGGTTAAAAGAATTTGTTGTATCCCAACCATGAAGCATCCCCATTCGATGCTCTGCCTTTTTTTAGCATTCCCCATAGGATAAAACAAGCCGGTTGTGGTAATCTGCATGTCAATTGGCAGTGATTTCTGCCGCATAAAATAAGGTATTCTATGAATTACGCAGAACTCAAACATATCGTCGAACATCTCAATTTTGTGCTTCACATGGGAGTGATTGAACAGATTTCTGATGGGAACTGCACGCTGCAGCTTGGGTTTAGAAAATATACCGATGGTGAATCGAATCGCAGAACTTTTATTGTTTTGGATTTTAAAGCATCTCATCTCGATATTTATCCGACTCAGCATCCCCGCAAAGCACCTGCGGTTCCGCAGGCCTTTACCATGCTTTTACGCAAATACCTTAAGGAATTGCATGTCACGGGAATACGCCTTGCGCAGGATGATCGTGTTGTATTCTTTGATTTTAGTCAGGAATCGGAGCCGCAGTTTTCCTTGATTGCAGAATATACCGGCAATGCTCCAAAGATATTTTTGATCGATGCAGAGAATCAGCTGATTTTGGGGATGATAGGGGATGATGAAGAAAGGACGATTCATAGTGAATATATTCGTCCTGAGAGCAATTTAACCAAGACAGGTACAGATCGTTTTGAGTCGCAGAGGGGGGCTGCATACGAGCAGGCACTTGAAGACTATTATACATTGCGCAACCGGCAGGAAGAATTTGAAGAAATATACAGCGCGCAGAATAAGCGGCTTAAAAAGTCCATCGTAAAAAATGATAAGCTCATTGGCTCATTAAACAGCGATTTGGACAAAGTCGAACTCGCCAAACGAGAACAAAAAGAAGCCGATATATTAAATGCATACGCCTGGCAGGTCAGAAAAGGAGCTTCCTCTGCGGACTTGCCTGATTTCGAAACCGGTGCTCCCGTACATATTGCGCTCGATCCCTCGCTTTCTGTGCGAGGCAATATCGATCGAATGTACAATCATGCCAAACGCATGCTCAAAGCACAGCCGCAGATAGAAGCGAGGCTGCTCAAAGCTCTGCAGAGGCAGGAAGTGCTGAAGAAAATGCAGGAACAGCTGACGCCTTGCGCCAATTTAGAAGAATTACATCAATATGTTCCTATCCTGGACAAGCTTTGTGCGCAGGATGAAAAGAAACGTACATCGAATCAGCCTCAGCGTGAGACGGCACAGGTTAAGGCAGCAGTGCATCAACCCTATAAGGCGTTTCAGGCGGCAGACGGGACGCGCATTCTCGTCGGAAAAACGGCATCGGACAATGATGATCTGACGTTTCATCATGCCCGCGGCAATGATACCTGGCTTCATGTCAGCCAGGTGCCGGGTTCGCATGTCGTGGTGAAACATCCCAACCCGAGCCAGGAAACGCTTTTGGATGCTGCACTCCTGGCAATGCATTATTCAAAGATGGCTCAGAATTCCGCGGCAGAAGTTCATGTGACACAGGTTAAATATGTACGTAAGATCAAAGGTGCGCCAGCGGGGAAAGTCGAAATCCGCGGTGAAAAAGCCATTCATGTGCGCAGGGACGAAAAGCGCCTTGCGCGACTGCTAGCCACTTTAGAAAGTTAGTTTTAGTTCATTTATTGATTCATTTGTTGATTCAGGCATATCGGATCGTAGGAGTATCATGAAACACGTTCATCGTTATTATGCAGCATTAATCGCCATTGGCTGTATGGTTACTGCATGCGGTCATGTTCAAAAAACTGACACACAGTCTTCACTACAGTCATCGAATGTGGGTTCCGGGCAAAAGAATGTCAGGACGAAGCAAAAGAAAGAAGAACGCAAAATTGTTTTTTCGAGTGATGTCTCGTGCGCTTTATCTGCCACAGATGACCCCGGTCAATCATTTTATGACAGTCCTATGCATAAGATTTCTGACGCAAGGTTTTGGAGAATCACGCCGGATGAGACTATCGATGTTTGTAATTTAAGATGTCATCAGGGCGAGCCAAATGAATTGACATGGTCAAAATACTGGTCATTCGAGAATGAACAGATGGTGACAACCATCTATCGCAATGGTGAGCCAGTATTCGTGTATAAATTTCCGAATAAGCCGTATCAGGCATCTGATATTATTTCGAGAGCGCTCAACCACTATATTCATGATGATAATCGAATCAGGAGTGTGTCGGATTTTGGAGCAACTGCACCAATAGGCGATGTGATATTCAGGGATATTAATCAGGATGGTCATTTAGATATTTTGATCTACAAAGGAAACTACGGGGCTTCGGGTATCAATCGTTTTGATGGTTTTGAATGGAATGATGAAACGCAAAAGTTTGTTACGCAAAAGGTATTGATCGATATGGGCAATCCGATGCTGTCAGCTTCTGATAATACTTTATATATAGGGCCGGAGGCTGCTGTCGATGAGAGAGAAACTGGGTTTTATTATAAATATCTAGTGTCATACGATGAAGAACCATTAACTGAGTATTTGCTGGTAGGACAGTTGTATGCCAATTGTATGGGATCGAATGGAAGATATCGTGACTATGATGAAGAAGATATGAACCGGTCGGCATTAAAATGTCAATATGATGACAGCAGGGGAAACCAGAGCAAGAAACGCGATGGTTACGAAGATTTGCCTGGCTTTTGGAAAGACTATCTTCATACTAAGTATCATGAATTTTTATATATTCGAGGCAAAGAAAATGGATTAAATAAAATATGTATGGATTACAATGTTCCATTTGAAGAGATAGGTGGAGAACGTACAGGAAATGCAAGTGTTTCTGTGTCGGCAAATCCATCGCCTGCTTTCCCGGAAATCAGCGATATTAAGGACGATGGAATTCGGTGTGACCCAAAGGATGCCAATTTTGCCAATGGCACAACGGCTGATGGTATACAATGGGAGAGATGTTATCTTAATCAGAATTTGCATGTAATCTATTTAAAGGATAATCATAAATTTCTTGAAGCAGAACTCATACCAAAGAAAGATGAAGATCGTTCTGTTGTAGAACAATGGACGTCTGGCATAATTGAAAGAACATCATTGAAAAACTATGACAAGCTGTTGAACAAACCTTTTGGCGTTCCTGTGCTCATGGATTTGAACTTTGACGGAGTACAGGACATCCTCGTTTATAAGGGAAGATATTCTGTCGATAAAAATGATTATTACGATGCTTATCTTTGGAATGAATCGGCGCATCAATTTGATCCACCTGCTTCATTCGGAGATAAAGATTATCTTAAGGATATTGCAAACATTGTAACGAATCCCCATGACAAATCACTCATGGTGACGGCATTGGTTGACAATTATGGATTTCAGCAACGCAGGTTTAAACGATACATTTGGGATCGTGTATTCTTTGAAATAAAAGAAGAAATTGAAGAAACAATGTGTCAATATGAATATGCTTATAGGAATAACCGTGAAAAATGTGCGTTTGCAAAATCAAGTGATAGTAGGGGATGCTTTGATGAAACCGGGATCATTATCCCGTCAAAAGAAAAATGTGAATATATTGGAGCTCCAAAGGGATTTACGGACTTGGCTGATATGTTTGATCCCACAGACCCGAAAGAAGATGATCGGTATGCTTACTGGAAGACGTATTTTAAACAGTACGTTCATTCACAACCATCTGTTGATGCGCCAAAAACGAAATAGGAGGTGTGTATGGCATTGCGCAGTACTTATTTGAGTGTCATGAGCATTCTCGTATTTTTTGTTTCTTTTTTGAGTGTGTATGAATTGGCAGCGCAGGAGGCAGGTGGTGTTGCATCACCAAAAGGAGAGCCTTCCAACTCTGAGAGTGATTTGTTGGCAGCTCCGTGTGATCAATCTGAAGCACAGTATGTTGTGTTAAAAAAATTGGATCATGGCATTAGCTATAAGAAATGCTGGCACTCAGCAAAGGGTAAATTTGTCACTCAGGTTTATAAAAATAGTTCGATCGTTCATACGCATGAGATTCCCTCTCAATTAGAGGTGACTGGCCAGGGCATCTATACGAAGGCAGTGGATGCTGCGATAGAAAAGAAAATTCGGCGTATCCAAAAAGATCGCGAGAAGTTTAGAGAGATGGCGGAGGCTATTGGTCGAGTGGATGTCAGTGATTTCAACTTTGATGGTGAGCCGGATATTTTGATTTATAAGGGTGAACATGAGGATCCATTGTGGAAGTATATGTCTGAACCCGGGGATCAGAACCAGTGGGTAAAGTATAAAGTACTCTTGGAGGACAAGACGATTCCCCATAACTATTATGATGGTTTGATATGGAACACCTCTACTGGCGGATTTGAGGCTGAACCTGAGCTTTATAGTATTGCGGATCCTGTTGTATCATCGAAAGCTCAAACAATTACGATCATACGAAATGTACCCAAGTCAAAAACGAGTGGCCTTGTTTTTGAACTTGGTGAGGACGATGATGACGCGGGTTATCGCGAGTCGAATCGTACACAGAGTCATCGAAGATATTATCGTGAATTTGTTCGATTAAAATATGTTAACAAACAATTTTTATATGATTCGGCGGTGTCTTTTGTATCATGCGGTCAGTACAGCGCTGAGTATTATCCGAGAGATAGTGGTCCAGAAGAAGACTATTTTGATTTTCACAAAGACAATCACACATGTTTATATTCAGAATTTTCATATAAAGATGACAGAGAGCACCGAGTAAAAGCATACGTTCCGGTAGAACAATTATCAGATGGCTGGCCGGAATATATACAGAAACATGCTCCTCGCAAGCCAATGCTGGATTGGAAGTGAGAGTTGCACTTCAAAAGGAAGCCGCCCGCGTATTTGCTGGTCATAGGTGCTATATAGGAAACTTTCTGAGTCAAATAGCGGGCGGCAAGCGCGCCGCAGTGCCCATTTGGGCACAAGGGGCGCAGGCGAGCGTATGTCAGAGGCGTCAGCCGATGACATAGCGAAGCTCATAAAAATAGGATATGTTTAACTTGTGTGGATATGTTTTATTCCAAAGACGACGTCATTTCATTGCTTTGAGCTAAGAGCTTTGAGTGATTTATCACTTCTCTCAGTTCCAAGCTTAATGCCAGAATAGATTGAATCGACGGTAAAAAAATCCACACTTGTTAAACGGAACATGAAAATACTTGATGTTTGAGCAGTAGTTTGTTAAAAATGCATGAACAAAATACGATGGATGTGCGACGCATGTTCACGTGATTGTTGAGGAACCGTATGGATAAGCAAATACATTCAATTCGGGTATTACACACATCAGACTGGCATTTGGGACGCACTTTGCACGAGCATGCGCGCGATGACGAATATGATGCATTTCTGGCGTGGCTGCTCAAAACTATCGGCGAACAGAAGATCGATGTCTTGTTGATTGCGGGGGATATTTTTGACACGTCGAATCCGCCGTATGCGGCGCAGCAGCGCTATTATGATTTTTGTACTAAGCTTAGCAGGACGTGCTGCAAACATGCGGTGATTACGTCGGGTAACCATGATAGCACCGCGTTTATTGATGTACCAGGTCAAGTACTGAAATGCCTGAACATTCATGTGGTTGGGCAAGCGCGGTTTGGGATTGGCAAAAAAGGAATTCCGGGTGACGAAGTCGTCGTGATTCGGGATGATGTTGGTGAGGATTTGCTCATTGTTGCAGCTGTTCCGTATCTTCAGGATGGCGATGTGCGTACCTCGCAGGTTGACGATGATATCCGTACAAGTGAACAAAAGATGGTAGCGGGGGTGACGGAGCATTACCGGCGCGTTGCTGAGGCATGTGAGGAAATCCGTGCGGGACGGGAGATTCCCGTGGTTGCGATGGGGCATCTGTATGCAGCAGGCGGCAAATTGGGGGAAGGCGAACGTGTGACGTACGTGGGCAGTCTTGGCGGTGTTGGTGCATCTGTTTTTGGGGATACGTTCGATTATGTGGCGCTTGGACATCTTCATGTGCCGCAGACTGTGGGGGGAAATGAATATATTCGTTACTCTGGATCGCCGCTCGCGATGGGGTTTGGCGAAGCCGGGCAGCAAAAAAGTGCATGCATGGTCGATTTTGAAGGAAAGAACCCCAAAATCTCTTTCCTGGATATTCCGGTATTCCGCAATATGGTCAATGTTCGCGGCGATAAAAAAGAAATTGAATCGCAGCTCATTCCACTCGTGAAATCACCCGATGATATTTATATTGCGGTGACTTATACAGGAGAGGAAAAGATCGATAATGTGATGTGGCTGGTCAATGAATTATTAGAAAAATTATATACATTATATCGAACCGACGGCCATCATAATATTTATTGTTTAAATACCCAGATTGTCCGTCCGGATTCTAAGAATGAACGCGTCAATCCAACGGAAATCAGCAATGAATCGCTCGAAGATTTTAATGAGACCGAAGTATTTGAGCGTTTGCTGGATGCGAATAAGATCGATGAATCAGAGCGGAGTGCACTTCTCGAATGCTATCGGGAACTTTTGGTCAAAGTGAATCAGCATTCTTAATATAAGGGGGGATTTTATGCGCATTGAAAAGATTAGAATAGAAAACCTCAACTCGCTGTATGGTGTGCATGAGATCGATTTGACCGTTAAAGAATATCGGGAGAACAATCTGTTTTTGCTTTGGGGCAACACTGGCGCGGGAAAAACCACGGTCCTTGATGCGATTACACTGGCACTTTATGGGCAGACAGCTCGACTTGGCAGCCCAAATAAAAGCATTAAAACGGATAATAAAAAAATCAGTGAGAATGAGTTGTTGTCGAAGGGGGCTAAATGCTGTTCGGCCAAAGTGACTTTTAGCCTGAATGGCGTGCGCTATCGTGCATCGTGGTCGCAGGAAGTCAATCGAAATGGCAATCTGAACGGTGCCTCCCGAACACTCGAAAAGATCGGTGAGGATGGTGATGAAGGTGAAATCATTGTAAGCGGCCTTGATCCAGTCAGCAAAGCGATTCCGGCATTGATTGGTCTGAATTATGATCAGTTCACCAAAGCAGTATTGCTCGAACAGGGCGGTTTTACGCAATTCCTCAAAGCCGATAGAAATGAGCGTTCGGCAATCCTGGAGCAGCTGACGGCGACGACGATATATTCAGATCTGTCGGTAGCAGCATTTAATTGTGAAAAAGATGCGAACCAACAATGTAAGGATATCGAGAACAGATTAGCGGGTATTCAGGCAATGTCTGCCGAAGACGTTGAGGCACAGAACAAGCGGCTGAAAGAAATCACTGCCGAAACCGCATCGCTGGACAATGCCATTAATGAGCTGAATACAGCTGACAAATGGTACAAGGACTGCGAAGAACGCGAAAAACGTTGCAGAGATATTCGCACAGAACAGGCTGAACATCGCGAAAAATGTACGCAATTTGCGCCCAAAAGAACAAAGCTTGAACTGGGTGAACGCGCATCAGTCGTCGAGAGTCTTTATTGCAATTTCATTCAGGCTCGCGAAAATCTACAGAAAGAGCGCGCCAATCTTGACACTAAACGCGAGAGTCTGCCTTGTGTTGAATGCGCATTGCAGGAAGCAAGGCAAAAAACTGAGTCATCCCGGAACGTTCTCGACATGGCCAGACATGACTGGAATGAAAATGAACCGCTCATTAACCAGGTGCGCGAGCTGAAGACTGATTGCAGGCGAATCGCAGATGAATTGAAACAACTCCAAGAGAAAGATAGTAAATCCGAAGGCGAAAAGCGTGAATCTGAACAAAAACTCGGGCAAACGTGTGATAAGATTGATGAACTGACACGCCGCCTCAACAATGCAGAAGTGTATTTTACCGAACATGCTGTCGATGAGCATTTGCTTCGTGAATTCGAAGCCATCAAGGTACAAAAGGATCAGCTTGAAGCATCAGTAAAATCGCTTGAAGCATCAGATAAGGCGCGCGAAAAGGCTCAAAAGGATTATGACAAATCCCATAAAGAGTACGAAGCTTCGGCCCTGCGTTTGCGCGCCGAAGAGGAAAAATACAAAGGTATTGCAGAATCATTGCATCAGGCTGAGAGTACTTTCCTGAATGCCTGCGATGGCAGTAAACTCGAGGATTTGCAGAGCCATTTGGAGGATTTGAAGGACAGCAAGCGACTGCATGCAAGCGTCGAGAACCTCAGGCTTGAACTGCACGAAGGGCAGAAATGCCCGCTCTGTGGATCGCTCGAACATCCGGATTGTGCGGATATCTCATCTAAAATCTCCGAAATCGATGTCAAAATAGGCGAGCTGGACAAGCGGATTAAAGCCATCCTCGAAGCGCAAAAACAAAAGGACGAAGCCAGTCGCCAGGAACGCGAAGCGCAAGTCAGCCTCGACAAGCTCAAAAATGCCGTGAGCACGCTCGAAAACGCAGCCCGATTGTCTCTCGAAAACCTCAATGACAAAAAGGAATCGCTCGAAGCAGCGCGTGATGACTTGGAAAGTACCCTGAAAATACTGAATGAAAAGCTCGAAAAATATGGCGCACAAACCGATGTGATGCATGTTGCCGAGATTTGCAGTGCGCTCGAAAAGCGCTGTATTTTGTGGCAAAACGGCAAAAAAGCACAAAAAGAATTCGAGGATGAGCTGAAAGAAGAAAAACTAAAACAGGCTACATTATCGACTCGTATCGAAGGAATATCAAAGAAGCAGGCAGAAAATAAGGTGTCTATTGAAGCAAAATCAGCCGAAATGGCAGTTAGACAAGCTGAAATTGAATCGATCTTTGGCAAACGCGATGTCGAGAGCGAAGCGGAACGGCTTAAATCAACCCTCAGGAATGCAGAGAAAGCCCATCAGGATGATATCGCCCAACTGCATCAGAAAGAGACTGAATACGAGAAACTCAAGGTTTCTGTCGCTGAATGTGAAAATAACGTGCAGATTCGCACGCAGGAAGCCGAAGCTGCGCAGTTGGCTTTTGCCGGTGGCCTTCAGAAACAGCAGTTTGTCGATGAAAAATCGTTTACAGATGCGCGCCTGCCTGAAGAACAGATCGCTGCGCTCAGACAGGAGGCCAAAAATCTGGATGATGAAACGGCAAGACTGGATGCCGGTTACAAAGAGGCCGAAACCGCACTCAATCAGCTGCGCGAACATCCCGTCACCGGAACGTATGCCAAAGCGGGCATGAGCATCGAAGCCATCCAGCGCGATTTGTTCATCTATAAGGATAAGCTGAATGCAAATAACGAGGAAATCGGGCGCATCCGCGAGAAGCTCGACAAGAATTGCGAAAATGCTGCAAAAATTGGAGAAATGGGCAAAGAGCTCGAACAGGCGCGCACGGAGCACAGGCGCTGGGAAGCGCTCAATAAACTCATCGGCAGCAGCGACGGGAAAAAATTCCGCAATTTCGCGCAGGGGCTCACGTTTAAC
This sequence comes from Pseudomonadota bacterium, assembly GCA_017613855.1. The sequence goes on along the minus strand of JAGACY010000051.1, from coordinate 854 downwards.
ATTTTGCTTCGCAATGCGAACAAATATCTGCGCGATAAGAAACTGATGAAACGATACGAACTCGTGCGAAAAAACAGCGATGATATGAGTCTCGATTTTGTCGTTCAGGATTATCACACGGGCCAGATACGTCCCGTCAGCAATTTGTCGGGTGGCGAGCAGTTCTGCATGAGTCTGGCACTCGCGCTTGCGCTTTCGGAAATGGCGAGTCGAAATGTGGCCATCGAATCCCTGTTCATCGACGAGGGGTTGGGAACGCTCGACGACAATACGCTCGATACGGCCATCGATATGCTGAAAAACCTCGGCGACAGCAAACGCAGCCGCCTCGTCGGCCTGATTACGCACGTCGCCCGCGCGCACGAGATTGTAAATACGCAGATCGTCGTTGAAAAAATAGGCGAAAGTGGCTGCAGTCGTCTGGCAGGCCCGGGATGTCGGAGGTTATGAAAGATATTGTAGGTTTGATCTTAAAATGATTGGTTGATAATTTAGATAAGCCGCTATCGCGATGCGATACGCGTCTTTTTTCGCCCGGCTATTGGCGATACCAATACGCCGGGCGGCGCTTCGCGCTGATGTATTTATGCATCTATAGGATAAGGATAAATGTATGAAAAAATGTAGAATTACAGCCATTCGCAAAGCAAACTATATCGATTTGCAGCAAAAATATGAAAATCCCATCGAACACGCCTGTGATATACAGGAAGGCCAGGTATTTATTGCCAATGGGTGGCAAAAGCCCGAAGGCATGTGCGACAGTGCCTGGGAAAGCATGTCAGCCTTTGTGATGACACTTGCACATGGCGGTGAAAATATATACAGCGGCTGGATGAAAAATCCCAAGTCTG